>NZ_JAUBRH010000001.1:0-292376 GCF_036701775.1 Microcoleus sp. N9_A2
TCAATCCTGATGGATTACCCTGTAGAAGCCAGTCATCCCCCGATTTCTCGGTTTCGACTGAACGAATCGCACTTGTACGAAGCATTCACATCAGAATTAATTAACCGACCAGTCGATGTTTTGTACAATCCTCGTGAGATCCGTTTTCCAGTAAACACAGGCTCTTTTTCGGTTTTTCCATAAACAGGAATTGGGTCTAAACCTAAAAAACTGGAACGGGATGTGTAGGATTCCTCCTGTACAATTACCGTGATTCCTACCAGCCGAGCTTTGTATTCTAGCATCTCAATTAATCGAGAATGAGGAATGCTGACAAAATTTTGGTTAGTTTGTTTGCCTAAATTGATCTCAGTTTTCCACTGTGCATTTTTGCCGATGACCAGCGTTCCAATTTGGTTTACTACCAAATGGTCAACAATCACACGACTAGCATGATGCAAGTAATTATCAACTTTCTGATTGCGACAGCGAGTTAATCCCTGAATTCTGGGTGAGGTTTGACGATTTCCTTTTAACTGGGATTGTAATCGGGATTTGCGTTTATTGTAGAACTGGTTAATCGATTTTAATGGTCGCCCGTTAATCAACAAAGGGATAAATCCCGGTTGATTTGAAGTTAGCGCTGCTAAATTGCCCAGTCCTAAATCAATACTAGCTATAGAGTTGGCATTGCTGGCGGTGGACTCCGGTTCATCATAAATTACCTCAATTACATACGAATCGCATTTGGGAACCAATCTAACTTGACAAATCTGGTTGGGATTTACCTTGGTTTTAATTGAAAGTTCAGTGCCAGAAAGTTTGATAATTCCTTTCTTTAACTGTTTGCTACTAATTGCTTGAATCGTGTACACAAGGATGTTTCGTCCTTTAACTTTATCTTTGTACTTCGGTAGTTTGGGGCGACCAGTGAATTTTGAAAAATCAGTTTTGTAAGCTTTGACGGCTTCAAAAAACGATTGCCAATTCTTGTCTAAAACCATTAAGATTTGCTGACTAACTTTAGCTTGCATTGCCTTGTACGCGACCTGAGACTTCATCAAGCGGTTCATTTCATTGTAACTAACATAACCCCATCCATAAATAAAGCTCTGACGAATGACGTAATTGGCGGCATTGTAGAGGTTTTTGGACAAGAAAGCTAGTTCGTCAATTTGGGCGAAACGATGTTCCGTGGATTTGATGATATGTCGTTCTGTTAGTTGCATTCAGAACCTCCATCTTTCAGTTCGGCGATTATTTTTTCGGTTTTTCGACTCGCACTGCGCTGTCCGTAAAGTCGAGCAGCAAAACTTGTAACTATTGCCACTAAATCTTGCATTAGCTCATCTTTTCCATTCTCCGCTAAATTGACTATTTCTAATTTAATTCCCAACCGAAAAAGCAATACGCTTAGGTAATTTGTACCAAAGCGAGCTAATCTATCTTTATGTTCAACCAGTAAAATGTCGTAGTCATTTTGCTGTAACAGTGCTTCTAACTGCTTTCTGCTATCGTTTAATCCACTGCCAATTTCTTTGACATTTCTCACAATTTGATAACCGTTAGCGACTGCATATTCCGTGAGTCGTTTTGATTGACGATTGAGATTGTCTTTGTTTTCGGAAGACGAGACTCGGCTATAAATAGCAACTCTGTTTTTCTTGATTTGGGCCGATGATACTGGTGGCAAATAATCAACTATGATCGAACCGCTTTCTGTTTGTCGTGCCGGATGTGGCAGCTTGTTTGCTTTCCACCACCGCCATGCAGTTGTGTAACTTATGCCTATCGCTTTGGCGTAGTCAGGTAGTTTCATTTGCGACCTCCTGACTACATATTACCATGATTGCTTATAAATGCTTATTAACTTAATCAAGTTTTACAATACTGACGATCGCCACCAACCAACAACCAATTTGGGCTAGAGCTACCAGAAGGTTGCCAGCCTCTGCGCTCTCAAATCGGTTCTATAAAACCGACACATTTTTAATGACGATAATTTTAACCAACGACGACGGCATAGACGCTCCGGGGATTCAGGCACTTTTGCAAGCAGTAAAGGGCAAAACAATTATGGTGGCTCCTCAAGGGCAATTGTCGGGCTGCGGGCATCAAGTGACTACCCACAGTCCGATTCATGTCGATCGGCGATCGTCCGTGGAATATGCTGTAGGGGGAACACCGGCAGACTGCGTGCGTATCGCTCTTCATCACGTTTGTGCGAAGCCGGATTTGGTGCTTTCGGGTATTAACGCGGGTGGCAATTTGGGGGTTGACGTGTATATTTCGGGTACGGTGGCGGCTGTGCGCGAAGCAGCAATGCACGGTATTCCGGGAATCGCAATTTCCCACCGGATTAAAAGGCCGCTCGAAATTGACTGGGATGTCGCGACTCGCTGGACATCGCGGGTGTTGGCGGATTTGCTGAAGCGGGAACCAAAGTCGGGGTGTTTCTGGAATGTGAATTTGCCGCATTTAGCGCCCGGAAGTGCGGAACCGGAAATTGTGTTTTGCAAGCCTTCGACTGAGCCGCTGCCGGTTGAGTACAAAATGGAGGGAGAATATTTTTATTATGTTGGAGAATACGGAGCGCGCGATCGGGCGGCGGGGACTGATGTTGACGTGTGTTTTGGGGGTAATATTGCGGTGACTGAGATATCGCTGTGATAGATTTGGGCGATCGAACTATAGCCTTTCTCAGCAACATGAGGTGCTCTCGCGGACATAGGGCATAGGACATCAGTTGCGAGCGGTGTGTACCTCATTTTATTGAGAACCGCTATATATTTTTTTTGCCAAGTATAAATAAATGGTGTTAAATTCGATCGGCGACAGAATGTTCCATATTCATGGCTAAAAACAGATTTTATTGTACTTTGGGTTTAGCACTGCATATACCCTAGGTATAATAAACCTGTTTTCGGATTATCCCAAAATAGGATATTGTAATTTATTCAGAATTGATACTAATAAAATTTAAACAAAATTAATCGCAATTCCGAGAGTGGCAGCTATCTCTACTTGCGGCCGTCCGTGCTACCATAATTTTTTTTGTCATCCTTCGGCTTAGCAACACCATCAGGTTGTTTCTTTGGCTTTTTGACTTCTTTATTGCTTTTTCTTTCTTTTGACATGATCTTTCCTCAATTTTGACTCAGCATAACATAGATTGACACATTTGCCTAACTGCCAGTAGAGGGGGGTAATCCTATACAGCTATTACTCGCTGTTAGTTTTGTACAATCTGCAGTATATTATCCGCTAGCTTTTGAACGAATACCCTCTACCGTTAGGCATATCGATAAATTCCTCAGAAGTACAATGTCTGAAATTACTTTTAACCCCGATGACTAAAGGAAATATTGAAAAGCACGATCGTCTAACTGCTGCGAGACAATCGAGAAAAATTCTCGCTGATTAAGCTGTTGTTCCACATCTAATTTTAATTAAAAATGACCGTAGATAAAATATGGAGCTATGACCATCCCAGCCTTCGAGACACCGGGCGCAAAAACAACAACAAATTTGCAGTCTCGGTTTAAAAAAGCTGTTAACCACAGTGGACAATAAGAATATAGATTTTACTATTGATTAACACTTCGGACAGTGTGTGATGGCTTACCTATTGAGAATAACGGTTTCACTGATCTCAGTACGATCGCAACGCTTGCCAAAGCACACTAGAGACCCACGATAAATCAAGGGTTTCAGACTATGACCTCAAAACGGTCGGGACTCTGGAAAAAGCACAAAGTATATGTATAAACATAAAGTTAATTGTCCGCTTTCTTGAAAGTGCGATCCAGTCCGCTCCCTTTGAGATAAAATATCTATAAAGAGTGTTTATTTCTAGATAAATTTCCGCTATTAGGAATGTGACCCGTATGGAAGTAACCGAGCTGCTCAAAGAGTACGAAAATGGAAACAGAGACTTTGCTGACGCAAACCTCAGCGGAGCAAACCTCAGCGGAGCTATGTTGGTTGGCATAAACCTTTCTAGGGCTAACCTGTCAGGAGCTAACCTGAGTCGGGCGCATCTGACCAAAGCAGAACTCAACGGCGCAAACCTTTACAGGGCAAATTTGAGTTTTGCCAAAATGGGCCAAGCCAGACTAGCGGACGCAGAGCTTACCAAAGCCAATCTCAGCGGAGCTTTCCTCGTCAAAGCAAAACTCCCCAGGGCAAAATTGAGTGGCGCCCAACTCATCGGTAGCAACCTGCGAAGCGCCATCCTCTGGAACGCCAACTTGTGTACAGCCGACCTGCAATTCATCAACCTGCGGGGTGCCAACCTCACGGGAGCAAACCTCAACTGGGCAAACTGTGGAGGGGCAAAACTCAGCGGTGCAAAGCTTTTTGGCGCTCAACTAACAGGCATCTATCTCAGCAAAGCTTACATCAATGGCATCGACCTGAGCAGGACGGATCTCAATGGCGTCAACCTGAGCGGAGCCAAACTCAACGGGGTAAACTTGGAAGGCTCGAACTTGTTAGCCGCCAATCTCAGCGGGGCTCAGTTGCGGGGCGTCCAGTTGATGGGAGCAGATTTAACCAGGGCAAATCTGGTGGGAGTTTCTTTGGTGCAGGCAAACCTCGATTGGGCTAGGCTGTGCTATGCAGACTTGAGCGAAGCCGACTTGAGCGGGGCCACGTTCATGGGAACCAACTTTGAGGGTACTCAGTTAGCCGGATCAACAATGCCCCCATCTGTGAGCAATGATGTCTACTTAACTGCAGCACGTGGTGTAGCAGCTTAGGCAACGCCAAAAATTAATTTCGCATCCGAGTGGACGACTCTCGCATTGGTTTAACTTTTGATGCAGACATCATTACTTTTGTGAGAGTGTTGCATCGGCAAGAAATTTACTAATATTTGCGAGAGTTTGTAGCATCACAATTGAGTTCACCCGATTAATTTCGCGACTCGCAAAGCAGAGGTAATGGCTCCTTCGTGCAAACCATCCCCCAAATAAGCTCCCGCATGATAAGTGTTGTTCTCGCCATTAGTCTCGATAACTTCATCTCGATATCGAAAAGACTCGACAGTGTAAAGCGGGGTGTGATGTTTCTGAATATGAATAATGTGCTTTTGGGCGATCGACTCCTGCAGTTGAAAAGCTAAACTGTACTCTCGTGGCGAGGAGATGCCGCAAAGCTGATTCAGGCTCGCATTATAGCCCCACCCTTTGTTCGTCTCGAAAAAATCAAATTCTGATAACTTGCGGATACCGTAGCGATCGTACATCGAACTATCCGAATGCAGTACAGTGGTTGCATAATTGCCTTTCCAATCCGAAAACCGCTTCCTTTCCGCATCAGTTGGATCAGACAACAGCCTCATCACTTGGTCTGGTGGCATCGCAAAAACCACCTTATCAAATTCCTGAATCTCCTGATTAGAAAACACAATTTTTACAGCATCAGCACTTCTGAAAATATTGGCAATCTCCGCATTCAGCAGTATATCGCCCTGAAAGCGCTCCAGAATCTTTTCAATGTAAGAATATACTCCCCCTTTAATCCTCAACCAATTAACCAAGGCATAATCGCACAAAACAGGCATCGCCAATTGGGCCGGGAAATCGTCGAGCAATTCAAACGGTATCGAGTAGCTGTACATCGTCAGCAACTTCAGCCAATCGTTGCGGATGCACGAACTTTTCAAACTCTGAGAAAGCGCTATATCGTAGAAATCGTGCTGTTTGGCAAACCGCATTTTTAAAATAAATCCAGCCGAACGAGCGTACAGGCTATCAAGTCGCAAATATTCTATCAGGCGTTGGATTCCCGTGAAATTCTTTTTGATTGAAACCGCAGACAAAAAGTGACTGCCATCTTTAAAAAATAGTGCCGAACCAATCTGCACTGGTTCTAATAGAACGCCTAATTCCTGCATGAAAGCAATAAAATTATAAAACACAGTCGGAAATTCCAGCACTCCATTTTCTAATATTTCATTGCACTCTGATTGATTTGGCGCAACATTTTTATTCAGCGTCCGAATGTGTCCACCTAAAATCGGCTGCCTTTCCAACACAGTGACGTGATGCCCCTGTTTATCGAGCCAGTAGGCTGCTGCCATACCGCTAGCTCCGCCCCCAACAATTGCAATTCTCATAGTTCACTCCTAAATAGATAGAAGACTGGGCGGTTGAAACCGCGTCTATACAAACAAAACCCGCGACTCGACTTCGCTCGCCGAACACCTCCGCGGGTTGAAGAACTGTGCGGTTAAAATTACGTTATTTTATTCAGTCCGCGGAGGTGGACATCGTTTTTGTAGACGCGGTTTCAACCGCCGTCTTATCTGCCGTTTCCTCATAGATATCAGACAATTGTAGGTTTCGCAAAACTCAACCCAATCAGAAAATATCGCAGTTATTTAATTGGCATTGCTTAGTCTAAAATCGCATCCCCAGATAAACGTTGATAAAGCAGCGCCCCCGTCCAAAATGTCGGCGCAAAGCCTGGATAGCCCGAGGAGGCGTTGCAGAAATAGAAATTGTTGAGGGATGTTTCATGATTTAGTCGATCGACCCCCATGTTGCGCGGCGTCAGGCTGGAACCGTAGGAATTACCGTTAGGACACCAACAGAAGCGCTCGTTAGTCGTCGGACTTCCGGTAACATGAAAGACCATGTGTTTGCGGAAATTCGGAACATAGTGTTTTTCAACTACATCTAAAATCGAGTCCAGAATCTCTTGTTTCTTCTGTCTGTAAGCTTTGCGATCGGTCTCCCAAAGCTGTTTAAAATAGCTGTAATTAGCAACAGTCAGAAATTCGACAATTTGACAATCTTCTGGACAATCCCGCCGTGCTTGGGTCAGTAAAGTTGGCGTTGTAATTGCAAAACTCGGACGAAAAAAATCATTTTGCTCATACATTTGAGCAAAAGCTTCATTTAGATCCAGGTGTTCCGAATGAAACGTATTCCACTTGCCAAATCCATAGTCTCGGAGATCGATATCTTTGACAACGCAGTACACCATGTAGTTAGATGCAGAATACTCATAGTTGAGTTTCCGCCGCACTTTTTTAGAGAACAGTTCCTCTCCAATCATCTTGGCTGCTCTTTTCGGGTCAAGGTTACAAATCACCGTGTCGCCCGTGAATTCATGGGTTTGATGGGTGGTCAAATCCATCGCTTCAACACCAGTTACTGTTCTGTTTGTTACCCTAAAATTCGTGACTTCATGGTTTAGCAGCACCTTCCCCCCGTTGGATTCAATGACTTTAACTAAAGAATTGATGACATCTTCAAAATGCTGCGTCGGGTAAAATGCACCTTCTTGATAGCCTCTAAACAAGGCAATCCAAGCATAGAAAGAAAGCTGATTTGGGGGCAGCAAAAAATCCGGCCATTGCAGGGCTAATAAGGTTTGGGCGGCTTGCGGGAGTTGGAACTTGTCGAAAACGTCCTGAAGTGTACTGTTGAGGTGTTGGACAGCACAGAATACGTCACCGAAATTTTTGAGCAATTCTATTGGTTTGACGGGAGGAGCGAGTTTTCTTAGTCCTGCGCCGGTTTTCTCGACTTCGTTGACGAATTGGCGAATTCTCTCGCTGGCTTCGGGAAACAGCGCCGACAATCGCCGGATTAGTTCCTCTGGTTCCGAGGGAATATCTAGGGCGTACCCCGGCATTCTCATGTGGTCGTAGCCATTCGGATCGTACCGCTCAAAGGTGACATCTCGATCGAGACTCAGTTTTTTGAGAACTCGATTCACTGTATGTCCTTCGCCGCAGTCCCAAACGTAGTGGAATTGGGCATTAAAGGTGTATTTTTTGGCCATCGTAAAGGTGTGGCCAAAGCCTCCGGGATGCTCGTGAGCTTCGAGGATGTGTACGGTTTTGCCGGAGTTTGCCATCAAAGCTCCGAAAACCAGTGCTGATAAACCACTGCCGACGATGAGGTAATCTGTTTTCATGGGAAATTTCCTCGATCGATTGAATCGGGCGATCGTTGTTTATTTAAACTAGCTCTCAATTCTGAGAAAATTGTGAAGAGGGCTTACCACGCTATTTGTGGGGTACGCAGTGCGTACCTTACGCCTTTTTGGGCGGGCTAGAAGCCAACCCCACAATAGTGTGAAGCATCTAAATTTTACAGTCAAGTTTGAGCGAATTCTTGTGGGGTGGGCGTCCCGCCCGCCCAAAAAATACAATTTAGGTGGGCTTACTTACAGCTTATTTGTGCGGCAAAATCACATCAAAAAAAGCATCGTCCAAATCATAACCAAACATCTGCGACATCGCCATCAACTTCGATTTACTGGGAATTCCCTGCTGATTCAACCAATCAGTCAGCACAAAAATTTTGTTCATCAAAAACATTTCCAAAGCTTCAGGATTGTACTGAATGCCTTGGGTGCGGTGGAACTGGTGCGGCACCAACATCGCCGCATAGCGCGCCAATTCTCCCGCTTTCCAATCCAGCAAAAATGGCAGCCAAGGATAACAAGCATCCAAGCGAATAAACCACAGCCGCACTTCGGGAATTTCTGAAATTTCTCGCGGATCTAACTCTTCGCGCGGATACTCAATTTCAAATTGTAGCTGTTGTTCGTTTTGGGCGATCGCCCCAGCCGCCAGCCACTGTTCAATCACAGTCCGCACCGGAGACAAATCTAAGCTGTTTATGCGATCGGCATCAATCGATATCATAATACTCATAAATATTCAACCTTATATAATTAAGTCATTATCTATAATACCACCAATCACCAATTAGCAATTACCAATTATCTGAAATTCGAGTGATTCATCTCAATCCGTTCAATCCCGTACATTCCCCTATTCATTCTTCATTCTTTATTCTTCATTCTTCATTCTTCATTCTTTATTTTTTATTCTTCATTCTTCCTTCGGTTTACCATTCTTTAAACGAGCGGGCAAGCTGTCAACTGTAAACTCTTCCTTATTCCTTGTTCCTTGTTCCTTCTTCCTCCGATCAACTGTCAACTGTCAACTGTCAACTGTCAACTGTCAACTGTCAACTGTCAACTGTCAACTGTCAACTGTCAACTGTTCCCTCACCCATTTTTCCCAAACTTGCTATCTTGCAAAGAATTACCAATTCCCTGGATAATTCCCCGCCCGATCAAACCAATTCCCCGCCCTATAACCTGAGTCAAAACGTAAACAACAGCAGCACCCAACAGCGAAATAACCGCGCGAACTCTAGGTGCGATCGCATCCCTAGTTTCCAGCAGCAAAGTCAAGGCTAACTGCCACCCCGAAAGCTGTGCTAACTCCAGATTTCTCGGAGCATAAATAGAAATTTTCTTAATTCCAGAATCGCTCAAAACAAACAGCCAAAACCTGCTTTCAAAAATAGCTTTCGGTTCCACAAAATATCTATCCCAGCTATATCTCCACGACAAATCATTCCGAAATCTCTCAATTTCTCGCGTCGAAATCAACTTGCCATCGTAAAAAATTTGCTTGATTTCCTCAATATTCGCCAAATTATTTAGTAGAGGCTGTACCACTCCGCTAGCAACTTGAATTGCCAAATTTTCTAACAAAGCTTCAGCTCGCTGCATCGCTTCCGGGCTGCCAGCAACACAAGAAATATTGTCAACTGTTAGAGGAATTTCAAATAGCAAATGTGCAAATAAATCAACTGTCATCGGTATTTTTTCAAGGATTTGTGCTGCAACTACATCAGCATCTGCCAGCAGCATCGGCACAACTTCTACACCGCTGCCTGCCAAGAGATAAGCCGCGCTTCCCCCTTGACTTTCTTCCAGTTTTAAGCTTGCTTGACTGCCATCAAAAACCAGATTTTCTTTCGTTTGCAGTGTATAGTATCTGCCAAAAAAATCTATGATTGTCGCCTCCCACAAATTTCGTAAAATAGCAGGCATTTTTTGCGACAATTGAGTTTGCTGCACTTGCGAAAAGCGCAATTCTTCCAGCAAATCCTTTAACTTCCGCAGGATGGAACTCATCAATTCACGCTTTTTGGGCGATCGCAAAATATCGATTTCCAAAGGCAAGCCAGTCAAATTCACCAAATCAACCTGCAATTTAGCTGCCACCGAGTCAAACAAGCTACCTTGCCAATTAGTTGCAACCACCAAAGATTCAGCCAAAACTTGGGAATTCGCTAATTGCAATTGAGAATTATTTAACAAATTCTCCCGTCTTCCTTCTGCCTCTGCCTTCTCCCCTCTTGCTTCTTGCTTCTTGCTTCTTGCTTCTTGCTTCTTCCTTCTTCCTTCTGCCTTCTCCCCTTTTCCTTCAAATAATAACTGACTGACAATCCAACGAGCTGCGAGCAATTCTCGGCGGCGCCCGCTGAGTACAACCCCATCTAAAATAGAGGGCAAATCTGTCGGAGCTGCGGCTCTGATATCTTGCAAATCAGCTTGGACAACCGCCAAAGTTGCATCTATTTCCCGTATTCCAGACTGACAAAAATAAGCCAGCATTTTTTTGTGTACTGGCGTATCAATTGTCGAATTATCTGCATTTTTATCTGCAATTGCTGCGGAGTTTTCTACTGTTTGAACCACCGCTGCATTTAGTTCTATTTCCGAGTTAGCGGCCGCATCCGTCGCCCAATAAGTGAGATCAGATGCCACAGCGCGAATAGCTTCGATTGTCAGAGAAATATCTCTACCTTTAGGACAATAGCCATTCGCGCCCGTCGCCTGTATATCCGCCAACAGATCCGCTGTCAGCGGCCCGCCTAGCAGTAACAGGGGCAGGTTGGGGTATAAACTTTTGAGTTCGCGACAAAATGCCAGCGCCTCTGTTTGACCCGATCGCAAATTTACAGTCTCAACAGCCAAAATTACCAAATCTGCTGGTTTCTTGGCTGCTACCGAGTTGAGCGAGCGAGCTTCTAGAACTCGCAAAGCCTCGGTTGCGGTTGAAACCTCTGCAACAACTTGCAAGTCTGGATACTGCTCGCAAGCGACTCGCAGCCCCAGCCGAAAAATGGGGTCGCCCTCGATCGTCAGCACTTGGAAATTACTCACTTGATTTTAGATTTGAGATTTTAGAGACCGATCGCGCGAACACCCAATTACTCGGGCAGCAAATTAGCATCAGGAGGCCCAGCCGATTCAGGAATCGAGGGCGGCGCGGGTTCCGGAGCGGGAGCCGGAGGAGCAGGTTCCGGAGCCGGAGCCGGGGCCTCTTCTCTCGCGGGCGGATAGTAAGGTTCCGGCTCCCTCGCGGGCGGATAGTAAGGTTCCGGTTCCGGCTCTCTAGCAGGCGGATAGTAAGGTTCCGGCTCCCTAGCAGGCGGATAGTAAGGTTCGGGAGCCGGGGCCTCTTGTCTCGCAGGCGGATAGTAAGGCTCAGGCTCTGGCGCGTACTCCTCCTGTCGCGGAGCTGGCGCGTACTCCTCCTGTCGCGGAGCTGGCGCATACTCCTCTGCAGGAGCTGGCGCGTACTCGCGAGCGGGTTCCGGCGCGTACTCGCGAGCGGGTTCCGGCGGCGGCGCACTGTTGGCTCTGAGTTCAGCACTCCAACGCCCGATCGCACCTGCAGCCTCTGAATACAGCGCCCTACCGTAACCGATTTGGGAAGCCGTATCAATCGCCGCTCCTAGACTGCCTTGAGATGCCAATTCCGCAGCTCGATCGAGAATCGGTCTGTCTTGAGCAACTTGCAGTTCACTCACCCACTGATAGACATTATCCTGAGCTTTCGCGTACAAAGTCCTACCGCTCTTAATTGCCGAAGCTTTTTCAATAGCAGCACTCAGTTTTCCTTGCTTCGCCAGAGCGATCGCTTCATCCAGAAAAGGCTGATCTTGAATAACTTCTATGCGTTTCGTCCACTGAGCCAAGAGAGTTTGCGCTTCTATCCTGCGGGGACGGTTTTGACCAACCAGGACTACCTGAGCCATGCCCCCATTGAGTCCTTCAACCGTTTGCGCTTCTGCCAACTGCTTCGCCAGAGTCAGAAAAGATTGGTCTTCGATCCGCTGAATTTCCCGGCGCCAAGCAGCCACCAAAGTTTGAGCGTGAATCCGCCGCGGTTGCTTAAGTCCGATAGTTTGCGCTTGCTCGATCGCGAGTCCAAACGTCCCTATCTGACCAAAACTAGCGATCGTGTTCGCCACTTGCAGACGCAGCAAATCTTGAAACTGCACCTGCAAATTTTCAATTTGAACTTGAGCTTGCTTGTACAGAGGGCGACCCGGAGCAATTTGGCTAGCAGCCCCCTGCCCTTCCAGCAAGCTAAAAATGTGTTGTGGCAGCGGAGTTGATATCGACTGGTTCCACGTCACTGCCTGAGCCCTACCCAACTGCATCAAATCTTGAGCTTCGGCAAACAGCGGGGAATCCTGCGGCACAACAGAAGCAGCCTCGATCGCCCCCGGCAGGTCTTTCGCCCCCAACCGCTTAGTAGCCATTGCCAGCAAAGTCCGGCTCCATCCCTCAATTTCCTTTTCAGCTTTAGCGCGGGCAAAAAGCTGCGAGTCTATTTTGCGAGCCAGGACTATCGCCTCAGCGAACTTTTGCGGAGTCTCGTCCTTCGCCAAATCTCTAGCCTCTTGCAAGCGCTGCCAGCCGTTTCTTTCCAAAGAAATCTGCTGGATCAGCTCGTTGTAACGCTTCTGACTCCAGAAAACATTTTCCAGCTTGAACAAAGCTTGAGCATAATCCCAAGCCTTCCTTAAATCGTCACTTTTCAAAGCTGCTAGGGCTGTATCGTAGAGTTTTTGGCCCTCCTGCCAATTTTTTTCCCAAGCAGTCACAGCCTCCTGTACCTCTGGGTAAGACCGACTGGTTTTGGGAATTTTCGCCACAATCTCCAGAGCGCCTTTCAAATCGCCCAGCTCAATTTTTGCCCTGGCAAAACCCAGCATGGCTTTCGACCATTCCCCGATCAAATGTTGCCCTTGCGAGTATAGCGGATGTTCTTTCGGCCAAGCCTGCACCAATGCCATTGCCGATTCTAGCTGTTCTAGCTTCCCCGACTTAGCAGCTTGTTGAGCGCAGTAAAGTCGCTCTCCGTCCGCCGCCAGCGGCGACAGTTGCTGGCAATTCGGCGGTGGCGGCATAGTCAGCAACCACAGAAATGCAGCCGCACCGGTTACTCCAAATCCCACCAGGAGACTCAGCCAGATAAGCTGCCACTGCCAAAAAGTTCTTTTTCCCTCGTTCGGCAGCGCCGTTACTGAGGAACTCGCATCGCCTGTCGCCTCTGCACTGAACTGTGCCGTCGGTTTGGGGGATGGGTTGTATTGCGGTGGTGTGTGGAATTGGTCAGATTGTCGTCTCGCCATTACTTCAGCCTGTCCTGTAATGCGCACTCTTCATTTGACACTCCCACATCAAATCTATAGATTGTGATGTCGGCTTCTGACTCCTGTTAAGGAGATCGAGAACTTCCTTCAAGGTACTGGCAATCTTTCCCTCTACGGCGTTTTATAGTGAGGTTCGTGTCCAGCCCCACTGGTTGCTTCAGAGTATTTTAGGCTCTTGAAGCACGTAAATCATACCAGTTATCAAACAGTTATTGACATATCCCGGGGCCGTTTAACAGAAAAAACAGTATAAAGCCCCGTCAGTCTATCAATTTTAGATTTTAGATTTTAGATTTTA
The DNA here is from genome assembly GCF_036701775.1 of Microcoleus sp. N9_A2. NCBI lineage: Bacteria > Bacillati > Cyanobacteriota > Cyanophyceae > Oscillatoriales > Microcoleaceae > Microcoleus > Microcoleus sp. N9_A2. The sequence continues at coordinate 13,555 of NZ_JAUBRH010000001.1, forward strand.
GATTTTAGAATTGACTCTGCACATGAATTGTGGGAGGGATTCAACTAAGCTCTCATATTAAATCCGGGTCAGAAATTCCACGATCGGACTCAGCGGTTGAAACCGCGCATCAATTTTAGATTTTAGATTCTAGATTTGACTCCACAGATGAATTGGGGGAGGGATTAAACTAAGGTCTAATATTAAATCCGGGTTAGAAATTCCCTTATCAGACTCAGCGGTTGAAACCGCAACTACACTAACTTTCGTCTACTCCAAGCCGATTTAAAATAAAGGGGTACTACAGCCGGATTTGGTCTACACTTTTACGTGTAGCGGGTAGAAATGATTTTTTTGGTTTAGTCGTAAATTTTATTCCCGATCGCCAAACTTGTCGATCGAGTTTCATTTTTCTGTTTTCATTTTTTTTCTACAGTGCCGAATTCCGGCTGGCGACGGCAAAAAAAACTATCGCACCCAGCAAAATACTTAAATCATTTTATACGACCGACAGGCCGATCACAAAGAGTGGTTTTGCTTCCAACCGCCGCTGCTTTATCCGTTACGAAGCCTTTGGCCTATTGCTGACACTCGATGCTTGCGTGGCGGACTCTGGCGATCGATATCCGTAGAAATCTATCCGGTAGTCTACAATTTTGACACCTGTTTGCTCTTGGATTAGCTCGATCAAGTCGATCGGCAATTCCACATGAACGTCTAGAATCTGAGCCGTATCAAGACAATTGACATGAGAGTGAGAGTCGCTGACATTGCCGTACAAGCGTCCCTCCGAGCGTTCTATGCACTCAATAATCCCTTCTCTCGACAAAGCTTCTAGATTTTGATACACAGAAGTATGACCGATCGAATGCGCTTGTTTGTTGAGGCGATCGTAAATTTCGCGAGCCGAGAGGTGTTCTTTTGCCTCCCACAAAAGTTCTAGAATAAATCGACGCTGGCGGCTCAAGCGCATTCCTATCGCCTGACAGCGGTTTAAAGCATCTTCTAATGAACGAATTGGTTTCACAGCTACCGCCTTATAAAGCCTGCTCGATTTTTAATTCTGGTACAATATTGCACGCCTACATATCCACTAATTCTAACGCAGGCTTGCCCAACAGTAGAAGGTAGAAGGCAAAAATCTCGAATGAGTGAATTTTTTCGAGTTGCTGCTCAACCCAGGCTGCCAGCACCCCAGAAAATTCTCCGCCTCACAAATATTGCTTTGACTCTATCTTCTACTGCAACACCTCCTAGTTCGAGGATTTGATGGCGTTAACCAGTAACTTGGCGATTTCCGAGAGTTGCTTTTTGTTGAAAGTTTTGAGCAAAAGCTTGACTACCGCCTTCGGTTCGGCTGGAAGTGCTACTTGCTTCAACGCTGCGGCTGGGGCTGCTGGGGGGCTTGCCTCTGCAGGTTTTGGGCTTGCTGCCAAAAGTAGCAAATTTTTACTCGGAACGATCGTCTTGACTTTCCCCACTTGTACTAAATCGCCAGCTTCCTTGAGTTCTTTGATAATCAGCGGAGCTAAGACTTTATAAGAGTTTTTGGGATTAACGATCGCTGCTCTAGCGGTTTTTACTAAATTTTGCCAAGTCTCAATTTTACCTCCCAACTTATAGAGGCGAACGCACACAGCCGTCAACTCAGAGCGACTAGCAGCCGATTCTTTCTGCTTGAACACCTGCAACATTTCTTTCAGTAAAGTCATCACTTCAACAGCAAAATTCGCCGGCACAGCCCCCGCTGTTGGAGTAGCGGGCGTACCAGACCGAGCAGCCTGCACTTTGCCCGACGCCAATTTATTGAGGTGAGTTTCGAGTTGAGCAAAAACAGGCATCACCTGCTGCACGAGTTTTTCTCCCTCTTCATTCCTCAAGCCGAAAGGCCCCTCCAGTCGCCCCAGCAAGTCCTTAAGCGTATCAACTCCCTTTAAAAATAGGGATTCTGCCGTTTGGTCAACTTGGTTGACGGGCCCGTCCTTGAGCACCTTAAAACAATCTTCCAAGCGGTGAGCGGTTGTTTTAATACTATCTAAGCCAAGCATAGCCGCCCCTCCTTTCACGGAATGGGCGGCTCGAAACATCTCTTGGACGCTTTCGGGGTCTTTCATCGTGGACTTTAAATCCACTAAACCATTTTCTAGAGTATCGAGGTGCTCCTTAGCCTCCTCTATAAACAAACGCATAATTCGGTCTTGCTGATCTGACACGACAGTCCTCCTAACAATCTCAGCACCCTCCAGAAAGCACCCTCTTCGCGGGAGAAAACGCGACTCCTGCCAAAAGTCGGAAGCTCCCATGCAAAACATTCTAGCCTGCCTCAGCTAGCAGACTCAAAATACTGGTGTCGGGGCAATCTTAGCCCTAAAACTGGTGCGGTGGAGATTGAGTCTAGAGTTCTGAGGGAGTATCTGGAGCGATTTCAATGCCCATTCCTTGTTTCATCATCTGCTGAGTCGTAATCAAGTCGTTTAACTCCTTGACTTCGACGCCAATGTCTTGGCAAGCCTGTTTCAGTTCCCGCTCGAAGGTGTTGAGGTCGCCTCCGTAGCCGCAAAGCTTCGCGGCTGTGGCGATTCCTTGTTGGGCGTTAGCCTTGGCGCAGTCGATCAATTCAATGCCTTTGAGGGGTTGGGAGGATGCCATAATGTCAAACCACAATTTCTCTTTTTTTCCACTGTACCTAGAACGTTGAGGTCGATCGATCTATCGAAAGGCATGAAAAAGCCTGGCTGTGATGCGTGTTGCCAATTCATACCTATTTTTTGGGAGTTCCTGCGAAGATGGCAGTAGTTGAGATTTTATAACCCTTACCGTGCCTAACTTATACTAAATCATGGTGAAAAACGTTCGCCTATCTAAAATGCACTGGCTCTGGAGCGTCCGGCACCGCGTGTTTGCGTCTGTTCTGTTCGCTATAGCAGTCGCTGTTTTCGTGCCGCCTGACTATCTCCCCCTGACTCGGACGCTGTGCATTTGGAACGCGGGCGCGGTCAGTTTTCTGATTTTGACTTGGATGCTGATGCTGCAAGGCACTCCCGAAATGATGCGCCACCACGCTCAGCAGTTGGATGCTGGCCGCTTAACAATCTTAAGTACGATTGTGGCAGCGGCTTGTGCTAGCTTGTTGGCGATCGTCTTTTTGCTGCGCGATACCAAAGGCCTGTCCCCAAATTTGCTATTTCTGCACTTGGGGCTTTCTGTCCTAACAATTGTTGGCTCTTGGATGCAGGTACACACTATCTTCACCATGCACTATGCCCGCAGCTACTACAAAAACCGCAACAAGCAGCACGGCAGCTACTCGCAGGCGAATGGTTTGGATTTTCCGGGCGACGACGAACCAGACTACAAAGATTTTTTATATTTCTCCTTTGGTATTGGGATGACTTGTCAAGTTGCAGACGTGCAGATCACTTCTCGTTCCACGAGGTATCTCGTGCTTTTTCACAGCGTGCTGTCGTTCTTTTTTAACACCGCTATTCTGGCTATGAGCGTGAATATTATTGCTGGATTGAATGGATAGGATTCTGTCCCAGTGGAAAGTTTCACCCTAATAATAGTTCGACTGTTTAGGTTATATCGGGCGGTCTATCAAAGTTATCTGTCCGAGTTGAGTATTTTAATAAAGTCCTGCTATCATTGGGATGGAGAACTAAGTATCATGGTTTAGGTGAGTTTTACAGTGACCAAGAAGAAACGGAAGAAAGAGAAAACATCTGCCCAAGCAAATAATAAAAACCAGTCTAAAGGTTTTGCCACTCGTCACGTCACAACAGAATTTACTGGATTCACTTATCACAAAATACCCTCACTATCTGAGGGAATAACTCAAAACGAAAGAGTTGAATCCATTAAGAAATTAGGTAGAAACTTCGAGCAAAAATTTAATACCTCTTTTGAAATATTGCAAAAACGAATTTTTCAGGTTGAGCCTTGTTCTTTACTATCGTTTTTTGCATACTATGATTTAACGACTTCACCTGGTATAAATCGTGAATGGGCTGAAAAAAATCCCATCCTTCAACATCATGTAGAATTTCTACAAGGTCTTCTTCTTCAGCATTCACAAGATTTATTTGATTTCAGACCAGCTCGACCACAAGACTTTGTTGAGTCTCGCCAACTGGTTCAGGATGTCACGCTTGGATTTAAAATGAAGTCTTTATCCCTAGCAGATCCATCGACAACCATAGAGCATCAGAAATTTATGGCAATAGAAAGGGTCAGGGCAGATACTCAAGCTGTACGTAACTGGGGATATCCCCAACAAGTTAAGCGGATTGTTTCGGATTTATTCTCAAGTCTGGATGATACGATTGAGCAAAAAATTGGAGTTCGAGTTGTATGTTTAGTAGAAATGTGGTTCAAAATACTCGATGTTGTTGAATCCAGAATCAATCAGCATCGGAATTTGGTTATGCCTGCGCTCCGCGCCAAAAACATCGAAACAGCTATCAAAGAATATTATCAAGCTTTTCCCGATCTTACTTCATCTCCAGAAGACCTCTCAGCCTTTGTTCAGGAGAAAGATTTAACTCTTGACGGCTTAAGAGCTATTATTTTCAGTCAAAGTGATCTACGACTAAAACATATTTACACATTAACACTCGATACGTTTGTAGATGCTTACCCAAAAGCTGTTGCTCCAGAAGCATTAAAAAATGTGCTGGATGCCTGGTCGCTATCTTTCGGAGATTTATCAGACTGGAATCCAGAACATTTATTTCTTGGCAATCCTGTTTGGCAGAAACCTCTCATCAAGCTTGAGGTTGGAACTTATTTCTGCCCAGTCATAACACTCTTCTTAAATTATTTCATAGATATTATGGAAGCTATTATTAAACCTCATCCTGAAATTTATAGAAAATATGAAGAGCGTAGGGGAAAGTTTTTGGAGCAAGAGATTTATCAGCTTTTCCAAAAAGCTTTCCCATCTGCCAAGGTTTATCAAGGTAGCGAATGGTTCGATCCTACAACCAAGCAGACTTTTGAAACTGACCTTCTGGTTTTACTCGACTCTTATTTGCTAGTTGTGGAGGCTAAATCAGGTAGAGTGACTGAAGCGACAAAGCGTGGGGCATTTGAGAGCCTGAAGAATATTGTCAAAAAATTAATAGTAGAACCATCCATTCAATCCAAAAGATTTTCTGATTACCTAATAAAAAATCCAGGTTTGCATCAGTTGAAGACTCGCAAAGGCGAATTAAATGAAGTTGACTGTTCAAAAGTACGTGAGGTGGTTCGCTTGAGTATTACTTTAGAGTCATTAGGTACTCTTTTTTGTCGTTCAACCGATCTAAAAAAAGCGGGTTTAATTGCATCTGATCTTGAAATGTCTCCAACTATATGTCTTGCGGATCTCGAAATAATCTTTGAAGTTTTAGAGGGAAGTTGTGAGAAACTACATTATTTGGTGCGGCGAGCTGAATTTGAGAAAAATGCTGATTATATTGGCGATGAGATTGATTTGCTTGCGTTCTATCTTGATACAGGGTTTAACATTGGGAATGCTGAGTTTACTCAACAGGGTCTTTCCTTAGTTGGCCTGTCTAACATTTTTGATCCATTTTTCATGAAGGAATTACCTAAAAGTGAAACTCCTAAACCGCAGCGTAAATTAACACGTTGGTGGAGAAGCATTATCCAGCATATTGAATCACGGCAGTCTGAGCGTTGGACTGAAGTTGGTTGTGTACTTCTCAATTTTACTCATGACGATCAAACAAAGTTTGAAGAAGGGTTCAAACGAATTAAAAAAATTGTCCATAAGTTTTGGCAACTACCCGATCACAATAATACTTGTATCTTGACTAATGAAATAGTTCCCGAGCGCGGAGCAGTCGTTGGCTTCGCCTATAAGCGTATTGATAGAGAAAAAAGAAATCGAACAATGGAAAATGCTCTGGATGAAGCTATGAGCATTTCTCCTGTCAGCCGAGTTGTGGTTATTGGGGTAGATGTTGAGCAAAATGATTATCCATACAGTGTAGTTGGCCGTCATCTCAGTGAAGATGAGAATAATTTTTAGTAAATGGACAATTGACAAGAGAAAATATAGTTTGAAAGCTCGAAACTTGAAAAGTGTAGACCGCAATCGAAAAATCCCGCCGCAACGAACGGTTGAGCGATTTCGGTGTGGATGCAGAGTTTAGTAGTCGCTGAACGCAGTCATTATTCCCTTATCAGCAATATTGGCTTTAAGGGTTGTTGCTGATTTCGACGATCGCCTCTCCTTGACGCAATCGTTCTATTGCATCAGGTAAAGTGGCAGTTAACAATTGTCGCAGGTTACGGTTTGTTACATTGCCACAGGTCAACCACAAAATTTGAGGGGGCGCTCCTAATCGACATACCAAATCGATGAAGTCGCTGTCTTTAGTCATAATCACAGCTTTTTCGGCTTGTGCTGATTCAAAAATTTCGGTATCTTGGGCATCTCGCAGTTGAATATCTCGCAACGCAACCGCTTCTAAATTAAAGTTATCTGTCAGCCAATTTGCCAGAGTTGGTGGCAGTTGAGCATCGATCCATATCTTCATGCCGTCAGTCTTGGGAAATCGGTACGTCGTGCAGCAAACAGTAAGCAAGCTTGAATATCTGCCAGCTCCAAGTCTGGGAAATCTTCTAAAATCTCAGAAACGCTGACGTTCTCAGCAAGCATTTCTAAGATGTCGGTGACTCGAATTCGCATTCCTCGAATGCAGGGACGACCACCACACTGACCGGGGGTTTGGGTAATGCGAGTTAACAAGCCAGTCGTTGAGTTCATCAGGGGTTGCCTGCAAGTTGCTTTGTTCGTCTCCATCTTACCGAGTAATCATCTCGAAAGCAGGTTTTTGCGTAAGTCCTGATTTTGCTTGCCAAGTCGAAGTCGTTACGAGTATGATTAAGCAAGAAGCAAAACAGACCAACGCCATGAGGATCGAAGAAATACCCCTCAACCAGATTCGCCGCCCCCTGCCGCGAGTCAACGACCAAACCAAAGTCGCCGCCCTCATGGAATCCATCCGCGAGGTAGGTTTAAACGAACCCATCGATGTGCTAGAAGTAGATGGTCAGTATTACGGATTTTCCGGCTGCCACCGCTACGAAGCTTGCCAGCGTCTCGGTTTAGAAACTATCCGCTGTAATGTACGCCGAGCTCCCCGTGCCGTGTTGCAGATGCACTTAGCCTGAGCCTCTCAATAGAAATTCACGACAGGCAAACATTCGATCGCCCAAAGCTTTCTAAGAAGTTCGATCGACAATCACTACTAACAAGCTAAAAACCTATGACTGCCAACAACCACAAACAACATCTTTACCCCACCCGCATCGATATGTCCGCCGCCACCCGCTCTCAAGTAGTCGGGCTGCTCAACGCCACGCTGGCAACGACTCTGGACTTAAAAACTCAAGTCAAGCAAGCTCACTGGAACGTTAAAGGCATGGACTTCTACCAGTTGCACTTGCTGTTTGACGAAATGGCAACAGAACTCGAAGAATACGTTGATTTGGTTGCAGAACGAGTCACAGCTTTGGGCGCTTTGGCTGTCGGAACAGCCCGCACAGCCGCCGCAGATTCGATCCTGCCAGAGTTTCCTTTCGACATTGTAGACGGCAAAGAATACGTGACGGCTTTGGCCGATCGCTATGCACCCTACGCCCAACACCTGCGAGTCGCGATCAACAAAACAGACGAACTCGGCGATGCTGATACAGCTGATCTGTACACCGAAATTTCGCGGACAATTGACAAGCGTTTGTGGTTCCTAGAAGCACATTTGCAAGGTTCTGCCACAACTGCAACAGTCGCAGCCGAAAAAGTTGCCGTCAAATAGCCACAAAAAAAGTTGTGGGGTGGGCGCGGGAGCCCTCTCCACAGATGTATTTCCTTAAGGCTCGTGACAGTTTACGATCGAGAATATGTCCATTTATTAATTTGGATGAGTTTTTCGTGACTGCCAATATTCCAGATTATGCTCCTCAACTGCAACGCCTGATGGAACAGGCGGGGCTTTCGAGCGATCGAGAACTCAGCCAAAAAGCAGGAGTTCCCGAAATTCAGCTAAGCCGCCTGCGTCGCGGCTTAGCTTTGAAAACCCGAGCCGACATCCTGCTCAAAATCAGTCAAGCTTTGCAAATTTCCTTACCCGAACTGCTCGCAACCTTGACGCCAAACTATGTAGAGTTAGAACAGGCACCACCGACCGCCCTAGAACAAGAATATCAGCGCCTGCAAGCTTCGATCGAACAGCAGCGAGAATCTTTGATGCAGGAATTCCAGCTCTCTAGCGTGCAAATTTTAGAATCTTGGATGTTACAGTGGCCGACTGCTGCGAGCAAAGCTCAGGAAAATCACCACTTGCGGGCTCAGAAACTGCTGCCCTTGCTGCGGCCAGTCGAGCAGTTATTGGAGCATTGGGGGATAGAGTCGATCGCCCCAGTCGGAGCCCAGATTCCCTACAACCCCCAACAGCACCTGCTAATGGAAGGAACAGCCGAACCCGGAGAACTCGTCAAAGTCCGCTACACAGGCTACCGGCAAGGCGACAAACTGCTCTACCGCGCCAAAGTTAGCCCAGTTTGATTAATACCAGAAGGCATTCGGCAGAACCAAGATTGTCCCCTTTTCAAAATTCATTCTCGGCGAAGCGCTGCGACTCTGATCAGCGTTACGATCCGCGACGAGCACCATCTTTTGCACTCAAAACTATTCTCCCGCTCTCAGGCTCTGGCACTTTTCCCCTCTCTTATTTGGATCGGAGTCCATCTCGCAGCTATACTAGCCTAGTCTGGCTAGAAATTCTGACATTAACACCGCAAAATATGAGTCCTGTAGTTAAAATTATTCAGCCCTCTGGCATTTTAGACGGCACCAAGGCAAGTCAATTCCGCCAAGAGATTAGCGACCTAGTGGAAGCGGGAGCCGATGTGGTATTGATAGACTTCACTGATGTGACATTTATGGATAGTTCTGGTTTGGGCGCTTTAGTCTTGGCGCTCAAAACAGTCCGGGCCGCTGGGAGTCAATTAGTTGTCTGTTCTATCAACGAGCAAATCCGCATCTTATTTGAACTCACCAGCATGGATCGAGTTTTCGAGATATTTCAGACCCGCGATGCTTTTAATAGCAAAATTCTCTCAACTAACTAAATCTTTGGGCTGCTGCCTTCTTGCTATTTGGTCGCAGATGCAATGCAAGAAGTCAGTTAGCCAAAGTTTACCTTGAGTAAAGACCAATCATCATCAAAAACTGCTTTAGCGTTCAACTTTTGAATGTAGTTCAAAACCAGCTCTAACTGGTCGGCACTTGCACTGTTGTAAGCTGCTAGCAGGTCGATGAAAGGGTCAAGCCCCCAGATATTGCCGTCAGGTTGGTGGATCTCGTATACCCCGTCGCTAAAGATGTAGAGAGTGCTCAAATCCTCGACATCGCAGCAATTATCGACATAGGGGGCGTCGGGGAACATCCCGACTGGCATTCCGGGGGTTTTTAATCGCTGGATTTTAGCCGTGCTCGCAGGGGACTGCGAAATCAACACGGCCGGTGGATGGCCGGCGCTGGCATAAACTAGCTGGCGAGAAATGCGGTTGTAAACGCCATACCAGATGGTGAAATACTTGTCATTTTGGTAGCTCATCTGGAAGGTGGTGTTGAGGGCCCGCAAAACGTCGCTAGGTTTGTAGTAGTCTATGTTGGGGAGTGTGCGCGATCGCAGCAAATTCAGCACGGCCACCGAAGGCAGCGCCGCCCGCAAACCGTGACCGGCTACGTCGAGCAAGTAAATCGCCAAATAATCGGCATCTAACCAGTTGTAGTCGAAGCAATCTCCCCCCAACTGCCGGGAGGGAATGAATTTTGCCTCGATGCTGAAAGGTTCCTTCATCGGATCTGGCAGCAGCGATTGCACGTACTCGGCAGCCTCGGCTAACTCGGCTTCGAGATCTTGCTTGGCAATTTTCAAATCTCGGCTGAGTTGGTGCAGCCGCAATCCGGCGCGCACTCTCGCCTGTAACTCGTTGAGTTCGATCGGCTTCGAGATAAAATCGTCGGCACCGGCGTCGAGCCCTTTGACTCGATCGGCGATCGAACCCAAAGAAGTCAACAAAAAGAATTGTGTAGTTGACAGATCCGGATCTGCCTTAACTCGACGGCAGACATCGATGCCGGTCAAGCGCGGCATGATCCAATCGCAAATTATCAGGGCCGGACGCAATTTTTGCGCCTGGGCTACACCGTCTTCGCCATTGCTTGCTACTGTTACTTCGTAACCCTGTTTTTTCAGGGTTCTTCTCAACAGTTCTTGAACAGCCGTATCATCGTCAATAACCAGAATTTGAAACATGGGCACTTAGGTACTACAAGTTTTTCAAGGTCTGGGGGTCATTTAAAATATATCCTGTCAGCGCCCTTGTCTGAGATTGAGTATAGTTTATTGACATCGCTTTCGAGGTAATTGCTTTTGACGGCGGGTGGTTGAGTTCAATTTACGTTAAAATTTGAGGAAAATTTGGCGCGATCGAACTTCACTCAGTTTATACTCAGAATATAAATTTTTATAGATTTTTATTTGCCACAGGCGCTGGTTGACATGGAAGTGCTATTTATGGTATAGTGACTCACCGATTAGTGGATTAGACATTGATCGACGGCCCACCAAAGCTAGTATCCTCAAACTACCATTCAATTTTGCCGCCGTTGTATTTTGTCTCATCGTATTTTTTCTGGTTGTATTTTGCCCACCGGCCGATGAAGAACTTCTGTGGTGAGCGTGATTGAATTAAAGGGTTCCGAAAAGTTGCCGATGCTAAAAAAAGCGGATCTTCAAGTCAATACAGGTCTGAATGGATTAAGCTGGGTTTTGTCGTGGTTTGCACAATTGTACGACTCGCGAATTCCTACAAGTGTGTGGATACGGTGTCAGTTAGCTTTGGCTGAGGGCTTTACGAATGCGGTGCGTCACGCCCACAAGGGCAAACCAGCGGATTTGCCTGTTGACATTCAGGTGGCGGTGTTCGCTGAATCTTTAGAGATTAAAATTTGGGACTCGGGCGATCCGTTTGATTTAGAGAAAAAAATCAAAGATATTGCGGAAAAAGTCGATGTTCACTCTCCGGGCGGGCGGGGCCTAAAATTGATCAAAGACATCGCAGACAGTATTAGTTACGAGAGAACGCCTGATGGACGGAACTGTTTGTCGATCGTCAAAAATTATTCGCCCTGTATCGACGATCGAAAATAACACTAATATTTTTAGCGGGTAAGGGTTGAGGGTAGCCCCTCAACCCTTCCCTAAGAACCGTGCGTGGCTGTTAAGCTGCGTAGCAGTTTATTATATTTTGATTTGACTGCTTCCCTAGATACTGACAATTCTCATAGCATCGGTATTTCCCCCATTAACTTGTTGCCAAAGTGTGCTATAGATTCCTTCTTGTTGAATCAAATCTGTATGGCTAACCTGATACCACAATACTGCCATTTTCCAGCACAAACATCTTATCTGCACGCAAGGCATGAGCCATACGGTGGGTGATCATAATAATTGTACGTTCTTTAGTAAGGTGCTCGATCGTATTCATAATCTCAACTTCTGTTGCCGGGTCAAGGGCGGATGTCGCTTCGTCTAAAATCAAAATAGCCGGATTTCTGACTAATGCTCTAGCGAGGGCGATTCTTTGCCGTTGTCCCCCCGATAATTGTCCGCCTCTGTCACCCACAGGGGTATCGTAACCTTGAGGTAAAGTAAGAATAAACTTGTGAATTTCGGCGTTTTTGGCGGCGGTTTCTACTTGTTCATCGGTGGCTTCTAAATATCCCATTCTGATATTTTCACGGATGGAAGTATTAAATAAAATTACTTCTTGAGAAACCAGCCCAATTTGCTCGCGCAGGGATTTTTGAGCGCAGGAACGCAAATCAATGCCATCAAATAGAATGCTACCTTTATCGGGGTCATAGAAACGGGTTAGGAGATTAACGATGGTACTTTTACCCGCACCGGAATGTCCGACAAAGACAACAAAATCTCCTTTTTTGATGGTTAGAGATAGGTTATTAATTCCTTTTCTCTCTGAGGAATAGCTAAAACTAACACTATCAAAGCGAATTTCTTGAGAAAAATGAGGTAATTCAATGGCATCAGGTGCATCTTGGACTTGGGGAACTTCAGCTAAAAGAACGGAGATGCGCTGCATGGCGGCTATCCCGTCTATTAGGTAGGGAAGGGAAAAAGTAAAGCTGAGGATGTTTAGATTCAAACCGACTAATAAAACCTGAAAAGAGACAAGCGTTCCTACTGTAATTATGTTTCTGTAGGTCATTACTGCGCCGATACTGATGATGGCAAGCTGGACAAATACAAAGACTAAAGTTGGAATCCTTTGGACTAAATAAGAGGAAAATTTGGCTTTAACATACACTTTTTTTAGAGCGTGCAAATCTTGGGAAAAGTTATTAAGAGTTCGGGTTTGCAAGCCAAAGAGTTTAACAACTGATTGAGAGATAATATTTTCTTGAACTACATTGGCAATTTGTCCTTCTTTATCTCTGAGTAGATAGTTTTGCTCTGTGGCTGTTTGACTAATTTTTGCGGGAGCAAGGACACATAAAGTTAACCCGATACAACTAATCAGACCTAACTGCCAGTTGAGAGAAAACATAAAGATAGCAGAAAAGAGAATACTACCGAGTTCTAAAATCAGGACAAATCCGTAGCTCAAGCTATTTTCTATTTTTTCCGTATCTGCTGAAAAACAGTTGACAATATCTCCGGCTGAACGTCGCCCAAAAAACTCCATAGATAGGTTTTGCAGACGATCGAACATAGAATGGCGTATATTGTTGATGACTGAAATGTTAAACCGTGCTGCCCAAAAATCTCCTAATAAACCGATGAAAACAAATAAAATCGCTCCTGCACCCAGCAATAATAGAATTACAACTAGGAGGTGGTAATTTTGGGGAAGAATGGCAGCATCAATAATAAATTTTAAGCTGATTCGGATTGAGGATTCAAAGGCGGCCTCAAAAAGTCCACGAGCGATGAGAAGAATTGCTAACCATCTGTAGGGAGCGATGTATTTATTCAGTTCTTTGAGAAACCAAATTAGATTCATTTGTTTTTAAATTAAAAGGTGACTCGCTCCAATACACCAGGAGTTTTCAAGCCAGCTAACGCGGCATTGCCAGTACATAATAAAACCGTAATCATTTCAGCCAGTAAATCTTCCACTAACTCGGATAGTGCAGTTTCAGATTCAACAGCAGCTTTGAGAAAGGGAAACGCCAAACCCGCTAAATCTGCACCCAGAGCAATAACTTTAGTCACATCAACACCATTGCGAAGTCCACCAGAAGCAATGATGGGAATCTGGGGAGAAACCGCCCGTACTGCTGTGACGCATTCTGCGGTTGGTAATCCCCAGTCAGCAAAGGTTGTTCCCAGTCGGCGTTGTCGTGCCTCTGATGCCCGTTCGCTTTCTACTTTTGCCCAAGATGTTCCTCCTGCCCCGGCTACGTCAATGGCGCTTACTCCAGCCTCTATGAGTTTCTCAGCCATCTGTGCCGAGATGCCGTTGCCAACTTCTTTGGCAATGACGGGAACAGGAAGCTTTTGGCAAAGGGTCGCTATTTTGGCGAGTAGTCCCCGAAAGTTAGTATCTCCTTTGGTTTGAATACACTCTTGTAGGGGATTCAGGTGTAGGATTAGGGCATCGGCTTCTAGTAAATCCACACTCCGTAAGCATTCGTCAATGCCGTATTTATAGTTAAGCTGTACTGCACCCAAATTGGCAAACAACAGAATATCAGGGGCGATAGAACGTACAGCAAATGTGGGTGCAACCTGGGAGTTTTCAATTGCCACCCGTTGAGAACCAACTCCCATTGCAATTCGGTAGTGTTGGGCAACTTCTGCCAGACGATAATTAATCATTTTCGCCTGTTCCGTTCCGCCCGTCATGGAGGAAATTAGGAGGGGAACACCTAGTTTTTTCTGGAAAAAGGTTGTACTCAGGTTAATCTCACTTCGGTCTATTTCTGGTAAACAGCAGTGAGTAAACCGATAGTGTTCTAGTCCGTTGGTGGTTTGATGAAATTGTACATCTTCTTCCAAGCAAACTCGCAAATGGTCGGCTTTCCGAGTTTGGGTTAGAGTTGCTTGTTCTGATGTTGCTTTGTTAGCTGTTTGATTTGACAATTTACTTACTTTTATAAAGGGAAAAAAATTATTGTGAAATGGTAGTACCTTCTTCTAGGATTGGTTCAGGAATTTCGGGTACTGCAAAACTTTCAGTCTCTGCATTCCACATTTTCTCGAATTTCAGATCTTCCATCCATAGTTCAATAAAAATTTTAGCTATTTCCGGCCTAGTTTTCTCTAGCAATTTGAGCCGCTCTTGCAGTTTCGAGTTCAAGCTTTCAAGATACCACCGCAGGTGTTGGGGAGCTTCAGCACCATAGAGGCGCACAAACATTCGATAGGTATTAATGACGTTGCGATTGATATCTTCTTTGTAGTCTCTGAGGTCACAACAAATTTTGCAAATTTGATCTGATAGTCGGCAGGTTTGTAAAAATTCTTCATCATAAGGTTGATTGGTTAACTTTAATAAAATCCGTTGTAGTATTGCAAAATCAAAACATTTGAATAGACTGGCTTTATCAATATCTTCTACAGTTGGACTTCCTCCCGAACAAAACTGCTGTTCCAGACGGTAGTAGGTCAATCCATTGGTAAATAATTCAGTTTCTATTTTCTCATCGAAGAGGTTGAGTTGAAATAATACATCTCGCAGAGTTAACATATGTGGTGAGATAAAATCGGGATCGTCAACATGGCGTTCGTATTCTTCATCAAATTGATAGATTGTCGCCTCAACAAATATGAGTAGAGGCATAAATTGCGAAAAATCGGCTTCCGAAAGACCTACCAAGGGAAAATAGAAGCCCGTGAGGCCCTGAAGATTAGTGATAGATTTTTGAAGACTCCAGTATGAAGTGGTGGGTATCAACATTTGATCGGTTACAGACACCGTTTTGAGAGATTCTAGGTGATTATTCACCAGAGCGGTGTCGTTTTTGAAGATGGAGTAAGTCATTACATTCCCCTTGTTGGTTAGTTGATATAACTAATTCTGTTGCCAAAGAGTAAAGTATAGAGGGCGAGGTTATAGTGATATAATCTTGCTATTCAACCTGCTGATATGGCTCAATAAATCTAAGTATTGGGTCAAATATAGCTTTGTTGTTGCCCTCTAAACGTTCACTTCTATAAATTTGCTGTTCTGGTGATTTTGGATTACTGTCTCTCTGACTCTTGAAACTTTTTAAGCACTATCTAAACGTTCTTTAGTGATAGCGATCGCATGGCTAGCTGCTAAGATGTAAACTTTACGCTACCTGATTTACTGAAGGGGATTTTGTGGAATTCCTTGAAAAAGCCTCTGTAATTATTTCAGACATCAGATGAGAAAAGGGAATTTTGGCAAGGTGTAAAATAGTACCGACTTTGGATGTATTTGGATTTTCTACACCCATCGTGAGAGACGTGGAAGTGACAAAAGGACAGGGATTTACCTCTAAAACAAACATTTCTTGAGTTATCTCCTCCATGCGGATATCTACTCGTCCATATCCAGTAGCACCTATTGCACAGTAAGCACGTTTAGCTAGTTCGCTCAGTCGAGCCTGCAATTCAATCGGTGCTAATTGATAACCGAATAACGGTTCCTGATGGGGTAGGATAGTTCGTTCTTCTGCTTCTCCTAGCCATAGCTCACGGGTATAAAATCGTTCAGTTTCGGGTACACCAGAGTGAAAAACTGTTTCCAAGGCTGGATAAATCTTTATTCCCTCTGGATGTTGAGCAGTCCCTATGACTAAAACCGTAAATTCTCGACCTTTGATAAATCGTTCGACAAAGATACTGCCTGCCGGAATCTGCATCCCATGTTGTCCTTGCTGTAGATCATCAAATCGAGCGATCGCTTCTTCATCAGTGTGGATAACAGATTGCAAGGAAATACCTCTAGTACCAAACGAAGCTGAAGGTTTGACAATCAGTGGAGGTACAAGGCGATCGCACAATCCCCGAATGCTATTCACATCTTTAATCACTTCATAGGGTGCAGTTGAAACTCCTGCCTCAACAAAAGCCTGTTTCATCAGTATCTTGGAGTCACCCATTTTAAAGAACTGAGAATCTGCTCCAGTGAAGAGAATACCCTTAGCTTCCAATAATTTCACAACAGAAGCCCCTGGATATCCATCAATTTCATCGAGTCCCGCACAATAGTTCAGTACAATTGGAAAATAATGGGTTTGGGAAGCCGCGACTTCTTCGATCGCTGCCTTCATATTTTTTAAGGTGATTAGCTTAAACTTCCATGCGACTTCCAGTTCCGCAAAAACCTCTGCTAGTTCTTGCTGAAAATATACAGGATCGAATTCTTGGTTAGAAAAATCTGAATCTGCAGATAAAGAATAGGGAATAAATGCCCAGACAAGCATCTCTTTATCGGAAATCGGTAAATTTTTGATTGGTTGAATTGATTTCATTTTTTAGAGAGGGTTAACAGGATTGCTGAGGTGGACAAAAACAATACCTTAGTTCTAGGTAAAGCCTATGGGCAATTTATGAAAAACTATACTGGCACTCTTTGGATTCCAAAAAGTTTCTATATAGGCGTTGAAAAGGTGATTTAACTCGCTGTAAATGTTCAAAATTAAATACATCTAGCATCAGAGCAAGACCACTGCCATATTCGGGGTGATTTATCATATCAATAGGTTGATAGCCTAGTTTTTGAAAGAAACCAATCATGTGAGGTTCGCAGTCTATAAAATCCAATTTGACTCCATCTAGCAGGAGCTGGTTGTAATTGGCTTGCATTAGGACTAGCCCTATCCCCTTTCTTCTGAAATTTGTGTCTACCATAAATTTCGTGGAAACTGACACATTCATGGGATGTGCATCTTGGGTGATTTCACTCATGTTATAAAGAGAAACATAGTATCCTAAATCTGATTGGCTAGAATAGTTACATCTAACAGTGCCAAGTAATTTACCATCTTTAAAAGCTCCAAAAATGTTGCCTGATCTATCTAGCGGTTCTTCGATTTTTTGCTGTTGTTGGTCTGCATAGTGTTGGCTATATCCTAGTTCTTCTACATAGATTTGATAGCGTAATTTGAAAACCTGTTCTTTTTCTTCTGGGGTTTGAGCTAATCTGATTTCTAGCATAGTATTTCTATATCCGTAAATTCAGAGTTTGTTTTTAGTTAGGGCGATCGCCCTTCGGATGTGGAAATTTAATCGGGGGGCGATCGCCTTTCAGGTGGCGGGACTGCTAGAAAATAGTGCAGTCCCTACCTGTTACGCCGACGCGGGTATGTGGAAGTTGGTTAGAGGGGCGATCGCTCTTGCGATCTGTGAATTTGATTAGGGTGAGAGGCGACTCATTGAGTCTGGTGTTGTTTGGATCGGGATTTGGTGGGTTTTTTCCTTATGTGGGATCGCTTTGCTGCAATCAAAAAGAGGCATAGATACCCCACTTCACCTTATGGGGTTTTTTCTCTCCCAGGTTATCCTAACTCTGCACCCATTGGTTCTGGTCATTGAGTGTCATGTCTACTTCATATTCCCCTGATTTAAACTTAAATAGCGAAACTTTCGTGACCGTCTGTATATCCAATACTTCTCCTTCCTTCTTTTCCGTAGCAGCTCCTACCCAATAAACGGGTGTTGGAGTGAAACTGTGCGTAAGGTTTGGCCCTGCTTGTTCTACAAACGTTCCTTTACCAGACATTCCAATACCAACTGTGAATTTTAGATCTGGTATATTGCCCAAATCTGTAATGACAAGCTCACCCTTTCTTGATGAATCTTGAGTCGGATTAGTCAGAGTAGGAGCGCCCGCTGAATTATAGCCAAAAGTGCTGCTATTGGCGGTTTCTAGATTCGCGTCTCGTGGTCCTCTTGCTTTATAAGTTATACCCGGCTTTAGTTCTCCTGTATCAGCCCAGACAAAGTTGTAATTTATAAACCATGTGAATGAGATTTCATCCTGTGGAGCTATAGGATAAGGGCTGACAAACCAAGCAAGAGATAACATTTTGTTGGTCTGCTTTGGACAAGTTTGGTAAATATAAAATACCCAATCCCGGCTCGATTGGTTTTTGACATTTAATGTGTATCCTTGCTCTCCCCCTAAGATCAATGACCTTTTGTTTTGACTTGTATGGATTAGTGATGTCACTTCTCCCTCAATCTCCGCATCAAATTCATTCAACGTTACTCCTGCTATTACTGCATTGCCTATATGCGGAGCAATCACTTGTGTTTTCGCCTCATTTCCAATGGGTGTAGGATTCGTTACTTTTCCTTGATAATCAGCTCCATCAAAGTAACCAAAATTAAAGTGACTATTTGGATAGATGGCGACAAACCATCCATTTATCGCAGCACTTACTTGAGATTTTTCAAGATCAGTCATAGCTCTGTTAAATCGAAAAAACATATGTGGCTCCTAAATTATTTCACTGATTTGCTGACGACAAATTTTGCAGATTAAGGTATTAAATTGAGGCGAGATGAATAGCGTTCGGTTGATAAATCCATCCCACTTGCTCATCTATTTATTAGACGCTTCCCGAAGCCAAATTGTGAATTCTTACACGGCATAAATTTCTGAAACTCGCTGCACCCGATAAAACCAACCCAAAAATGCGCCCCTCTTCCTCTTTAGGGCAAGCAGAAACGAGGCTGTATCACACCAGTCTTTTCTTGTCAAGGAGAGCATGATATAATGTCCATCACTATTCAGGCTAAATGTATGGTTACGAGTTCTTTGACATTAAACCTAGACACCATTCACCTGACAGACGAACAGTTCTATCAGTTATGTCAAAATAACCGCGAATTGAACTTTGAACGAACGGCCAAAGGAGAATTAATTATTATGTCACCCGTTGGCGGCGAAACCGAGCTCCTTCACTCCGTTCAGGATGAAGCAGAATTAATTGCTGATTTAGAAATCTGGAATCGACAAATTAACCTCAGTGTTACCTTCAGTTCCGACCCGATATTTAAGTTGCCCAATGGTGCTAACCGTTCCCCAGATGCCGCTTGGATTCAGCGCGAACGCTGGGAACACTCACACCCGAACAACGAACGGCGCAAATTTCCCCCCATTGCACCCGATTTTGCGATCGAATTAAGGTCAGCAACAGATGATTTGGAAATGTTGCGTTCCAAAATGCAGGAATATATGGATGCAGGGGTGCAATTGGGATGGTTGATTAACCCCCAACAGCAACAAGTAGAAATTTATCGCGCACGACAAGATGTGGAAGTGCGAAATCTCCCCACAGAATTATCAAGTGAAAATATATTGCTTGAATTTAGGTTGAATCTATCCCTTTATTAACACTCCTCGCCCCCCGTGTTAGCAATCTCAGAAACCCGGTTTCTGGAATGGGGGATGCCGGAATTTCGCTACTCCAAGCTATAGAAACCCGGATTAGCAATTGCTTCAAAGCGCTTCGCGAAGCTATACGCCTAAGCGGAATCGCCCATTGAGAAGACGAGGGAAAAGCCGAGATTTCTTTGCTAAAGCTAAAGAGACGTGGTTTCTCGCCCTTCATCCTTTCTTCTAGTTCCAGCTTTTCTCTGTGCGGTACAGACAGCGCCACCTGCTGGAGTTCCCCATCAGTAACAATCTCTATTTCCTCTAACTTCTGATCGAATTTAGCATCCACCAAAACAGGCTCAATCTGCGTAACAGACAGCGCCGCCTCTGGTAATTCTACACCAGCAACAATTTGTACTTGTTCTAACTTCCCAGATAAGGTTATCTCGCCCGCAACCTGTTCTTTTTGAGCAGTCTTCTTCCACTTCCGTGGTTTTGCAGACTGAGGAGAAACCCTCGACTTAGGATTAGACAAATCCGAGTCAGTCCCATCTTCCCCGAAATTTTCATTGAACCGCTGACGCAAAATTGCCCGCGCCTGCGAAATGCGCTTGCGGACGTTATCGTAGGATATGCCAAGCTGTTCTGCAATATCTGGATAAGATAGCCCTGATTCAAAATGGAGAATAAAAGTCTCGCGCAATCTATCTGGCAACTCATCTATTGCCCCACGAAAAAATAATTTTAGTTCGCGCTGCATAGCAGCGCGAACTGGTGTTTCTTCTTGGCTAATTAATTCGGTTTCGTTTCCTATAGCAATGGTGTCTAAACTGTCAACTCCTACTGCACCCCTGTTGCGCTCTCGATGAATATCGGCGCACAGGTTATAAGTCAGTTTGGTTAACCAAGCCTTAAAGTTTTTGATATCATCCGTACAATCTCTTGCTTTCTCCCAAGCTTTCAGCATCGCCCGACTGAGGGCATCTTCAGCATCGGTTGGGTTGCCCATCCACTTGCGACAGCAACGGTAAAGATAATCTTGATTATCCTGCCATAATTTCCAAAAAGCTGAATCTATATCTTGGGTGCATGAGCAAGGGACTGATGCAGAACTAGAAATTAACATCTGTGGGTGCCGAAACTCTAAGTGGACAAACAACTTGCGATTAATTGAGGCAGTAATTTACCTAGCCTCAGATGCACCTATCACCATGTTGACTTACCACTCAGGCTAAAGTAAAGTCGGAAAAGTCGGATCTTTCAAGTCGGAAAAGTCGGAAAAGTAGGATCATCGCTGCTATGAGTGCATAGCTCAGACATCCCTTTAACAATTTAAGCTCACCCGCCAGGTAAAATGCCACCGTATTAATACTGAATTCAGGCTGATATATAGGCTAAGGGGAGCGTCTGTTTTATATGCTGTCCATCATCCCAACCCCGCTCAGGGGTAGGCTTTCTGGGACGTTAGCTGTAACTTTATGCTATGTGTCTGAATCACCAGCCCCCAGATTTATCCGTGGGATCACTTCCACAATTTCAAATCTCAAATCTCAAACGCGGGACGTAGGATTAAGCCACAGCAGAATTGTCCGTTTTAATTCATTTAATTCCCGATACACTTCTTGTTTGACCCATTGCCCGATCGCGTCGAAGGGCGTAAAAATTTGACCCACAGGCCAGCTAACATCTTGACCTAATGGCGTTTGATGGTTGCCGGCCAGGGTTTGAACTGTAATCATGTCGGGAAATCTCGGTTTGAGCAGATTTGTCAACAGCAAGGTTTGGTCGATGTTGTCGCCGTTAAATTTGACTAAAAGATTGCGCCGGATTTGATAGCTATCTTGCACTAGGCGATTGGTGTCTTGCGGGGAAGGGGTAAACTCTACTTTAAAGACGGGGGAAATTTGCTCGACGATGGGAATGGCTTCGGAGGCTGCATAATTGTTGAAAGAAATCAGAATATTGCCTGCCCTTTCTATGTCAAATACAGAACCGATCAGCAAGTGCAGTTTGCATCCCATGCTGTGCCCTATCCCGTAGATGGGGAGATAGGAAGATTTGAGCAATTTAGTGGCGCGCAGGCGATCGAGGGCATTTTCAAATTTGTTGAGGACATCGCGGGCGATCGCAATATGATCCAAAGTATTGACAAACGGCGTTGCTACTACAACATATCCCTGATTTCCCAAAGCTTCTAACAGCCAGCGATAGGTGAGTTGCGGCGCACTCGCCACAAATGCACCGCCGAGAAAGTGTACGATCGCGATCGGTCTTGAAGGAATTAATACCCAGTTGCCAGAAATTTCTTGCCAGTCCATAAATTTAATCAAGTTCAAAGTAAAAAGGCGATCGTCCTCTGAAAAGTAGAAGGTACAAAACAGAATTTTTTCTAAAGTTTTGCTTTTACTTTCTGCCTAAAAAAGGGGCTTGATATGATGTCCGATCGACGATCGTAACAAAAAAAGGTTCGTAGTGCGTCCTGGTGTCCGCTCTCAGACAGAGAACCTGCATTCCGCACGCGCGAACCAATTTTAGATTGGTCAACCCACAGGACACGATCTGACACCTGTTTTATCCTTCAAAAAACTTTGCTTTTTATTCAAGGAATTATTTAGTCTAACTGTCTTGGCAGCAAATAGCACGGCGGGCACCTGTTACCAATACCATTTTTCCAAGATCGTGCAAAGTCGTAATCTTCGGGTGTGTCGCCAGCGCGAGTCCTCGCATTTCATCGACTGTACCTCCGGCGACGCACCTTACACATTCGACGCAAACAAAAAAAACCAACAATTATATTGTAGCAATGATTTTTCTGGCTTGGTATTATTTA
This sequence comes from Microcoleus sp. N9_A2, assembly GCF_036701775.1. Lineage (NCBI taxonomy): Bacteria > Bacillati > Cyanobacteriota > Cyanophyceae > Oscillatoriales > Microcoleaceae > Microcoleus > Microcoleus sp. N9_A2. The sequence continues at coordinate 35,762 of NZ_JAUBRH010000001.1, forward strand.
ATTGTCATTCCTTAGTTTGATCGTGATGAATGCAAGTCCTTCGATGATGAAGACGACTTGCATTCATCACCATCGAACAGTGGCGAAAGGCTGCGATACCGCTAGATTAAGATCAGCTAATTTCTGGACTACAACCTGGATACAAATACAATTCCCTCTAGGATATCCCGCCGATTTGGGACGATTGCTGGGAGATCAATTCTACCGAATCACTGGTGTCTTCTGCATTTAAATCGCCCAACGGATCGTGAGTCTTCATCCATTTCCATTTGTTCACAGCACCTTTCGGAGACAACACTGTGCTAGCAATGCCGTAAATTAGAGTGGGCAAAACCTCCCGATTTAACCAGCTTTGTCCCAGCTTTCTCATGTAGTGCAGTGCCAAAAGTTCTCGGAATTTGTTAAATTTTTTCAACTGCGGCAAATTATTAAAACATACCTGTTCGTACTCGTTGAGCGATAACTCTTTTTCCCCCCGCAAGCGTCGCAGTTGGTTTTCCTTGACACAATCAGCAGCTATGCGCTTTTTCAGCCAGTGTTTGTCTGTCAGAGAGTTCCCTCTAATTCGATAATTTCCCAAAGGTGTCTTCGCCGCTAACAAGCCGTGCTTTTGAGCAATTTTGGTAAATAATTCTGTATCTTCTCCTACCTGCCAATCTTCTGCAAAGCCGCCTTCTTGGAGTAGAATAGAGCGATCGACTACCACAGAAGACGGAAAAACCCAAGGACTTTCGCCTGTCTCCTTAATCGCCTGCATTTCTGCTTTAGTTGTAGGATAGGTGGCAATATAGCCCAACTTGTTGCCGTGCTTGTCTAAATATCGCAAAGCATGATCCACAGCTTTGACTTCGGGATTGTCTTCGAGCATTTTTAAACAAACTTCTAGCTTGTTTGGTTCCCAGGTATCGTCGCTGTCGAGAAAGGCTACATACTTGCCCGTTGCCCGATGTATCAATAAATTTATCGACTTAGAAAATCCAAAATATTCGGAATTTCGGAAGTATTGAATTCTGGAATCTTGCTCGGCCAGTTGAACAGCAATTTGGGCAGTAGCGTCTGTAGAGAAGTCATCAATAATTAAAATTTCTAAATGCTTGTGAGTACCGTTGACTGCGGAAACAACTGTTTCGGTTAGAGTGTCGGCTGCATTAAATGCAGGAATAATTACACTGACTTTTTCGTTGTTCATAAATTGAATTAGCTAGGGTTTGGTAGTTGTTCTCTTAAGTAGGGTTTTCGCCACTTAGGAACGAAGCCTGCATGAAAATACTTAGAAAGTAGGAGTTTTAGTTTTATACAGAAACTGCAAATTGCAGGCTTTGAAAGCCACCGAGTGCGATCGAGTGCGATTTCCCAGGCTTTGTTTGAGCTGTTAACTTCCCAGCCAGAGTGTTGTTATCGTTTCGATCGTTCCAGCTTCTTTCCACCGCCTCGCGTTTAGGCACGCACAGGCACAAATAGGATGCTGTTGGGAGGATGTGTGTTTTGCTTTAACGCTCGCAAGTCGTAAAAAAATGCTTTTTTAAAAGTCGGAAATACTCCCATGCTATTTTGGTCTGATTATATTTTGTACGCACTGTTAACAAGACTCTAGTTAGACCATTATATAGCTTTGTTAATTTTTTTAGATAAAATTCATTAAATTAACTTTTTAGATCATAATAGTGCGGAGAGTTTTCAATCACCAACGGTATAATTAGGGTTTCAGCTTCCCCATTCTGTGAAATATTAACGCTTGAATGCGGGTTTTGGTCGCCACCTCAAAAATTGTCAGGAGTATTGTAATTAAACTATCGGACTAATTGAAATAGTAAATTTGTAGGTATTAATAATTATTATCTAAATCAAAATTTAATCTATATCTTTAGGATCAATACTTCGGACAGTTTTTCTATCGCCCAATGACTTATCCTTTAGGGCTTTGAGCCACTGTGGATAATTAAATCAAAGTCATCTCCACCCCTGACTTGCATTTAATTCGACTTTTTCATGATCCTTAGCCTGTAAAGCTTGTAGTATCGTTCTAAAAACTGTCCGGAGTATTGTTAGGATGATGTTATTCAAATTATGTTTTAAAATGAACTGAGAAATCGGGGGGGGAAATGTTTTTAAAGTTCTTGAGCAAAGTGCAAATTTATACTTGTTGCCTAACAGTCTTGGTTTTGGGTGGCTGCCAGCAGCAGCTAGAGCGAAACTTGCAGCAGCAGCAGCGCAGCAAACAGGGGATGGCAGTTTCGGCTCACCCTCTGGCGAGCGCTGCGGGGCTGGCCCTGCTGCAACAGGGCGGCAATGCAGTGGATGCGGCGGCTGCTACGGCTTTGGCGATTTCGGTGGTGGAGCCTTTTTCGGCGGGTATCGGCGGCGGGGGTTTTTTGCTCCTGCGGCGGGTCGAAACGGGGACTGTGCAAGCGCTGGATTTCCGGGAACGATCGCCCAAACGAGCCACGCGGAATATGTACCTCGACAAGGAAGGCAAGGTGCGCCCAAGGGCAAGTCGGGACGGGCATTTGGCGGCGGGGATTCCGGGTACTGTTGCTGGACTTTATACGGTGCACCGCGAGTATGGTAAGTTGCCTTGGGCTGCGGTGGTGGCGCCGGCGATCGCCCTGGCTGAAAAAGGCTTTCCGGTAAGTTCGCGGTTTACCACGGCTACCGGGCGACGACAGGATGTGTTCAAAAAAAACCGGGCGGCGCGGGAGGTTTTTACTCGCGGTGGCATTTTATACCAGCCGGGTGAGCTTTTGGTGCAGCGGGATTTGGCGCGGACTTTGCGGCAGATTGCACAAAATCCGCAGAGTTTTTATACCGGGGACATTGCGCGGGCGATCGCAGCCGACATGGCTAAAAACGGTGGCATTATCACTCTGGAAGATTTGAAAAACTATACGCCGATTTGGCGGAATCCGGTTTGTGGCAACTTTCGCACTTACGAAATTTGCGCGATGTCGCCTCCTTCTTCCGGCGGCGTTCATTTGTTGCAAATCTTAAATATTCTGGGAGATACGGATCTCAAGAGTTTGGGGAGGCAAAGTCCAGATACTTTGCACTTGCTGGCGGAGAGCATGAGGATTGCTTATGCTGACAGGGCTGAGTATTTGGGCGACCCGGATTTTGTGACGGTACCGGTCAAAGCTCTGACTAGCACCAATTATGGTAAATTGAGACGATCGCAAATCCAAATGTCAAAAGCCAGACCCTCTAGCGAGGTAAAAGCTGTTGACGCTGAAACTTTGAACCGTCTGCTGTGGGAGTCTCCCGAAACTACCCACCTCACGGTAGTTGACAAAGATCGCAATGTTGTAAGCTTAACCTTTACCGTGAATGGGGGTTTTGGGGCTGGAGTCGTGGCCGCGGGTACGGGAATTTTGCTCAACAATGAGATGGACGATTTTGCTGCTGCGCCGGGAGTGCCGAATTTGTCGTCTGGTTTGGTGAGCGGTGAGGCAAATGCGATCGCCCCTGGAAAAACTCCTTTATCCAGCATGACACCGATGATTGTCACGGAAAATGGCAAATTTCGCCTCGCTGCCGGTGCTCCCGGAGGTAGTACGATTATTACCACGGTGTTGCAAATTGTTCTGAATGTGTTGGTTTACGACATGAATGTCGGCGATGCTGTGTCTGCACCGAGAATTCACCACCAATGGCAGCCGGATCGCCTGATGGTGGAACGGGGAGGTTTTGAGGCTGCGACGCTTTCGGAGTTGCGGCGACGGGGACACCTGATTGTCGAACGCGACGGCTGGGGCAATGCCAATGCGATCGTCCTGACTGCAGACGGTTGGTTGGAAGGGGCTGCCGATCGGCGCGGGGAAGGAGAAGTAAGGGGATTTTAGTCAACAGTCAGTCGATTAGAGATTTGAGATTTTAGAGGGGGGCGAGACTTCGGCGACTCGACGATTTTAGATTGACTCCACAGATGAATCTGTGATGTTGAACTAAGGTCAAAAATTTTGATCTCTCCACGACAGGATTCGGGGGCTTGTATCCGTTTTTTGGGCAAGGTCATCTTTCATGAGTCATTAGCTATTAGTCATTAGTCATTAGTCATTAGTCATTAGTCATTAGTCATTTTGGCGATCGCCAACGGTATCAAAACCCGTTTTTTTGTCTCCAGTGCGTAAGTCCTGAAATTATTAGTCTGTGTACGTGTATTTTTGCATCCGTATTTTTGCACTGATGTTTATTGGCTGACTAACTGCCAACATTTACAAAAAAGAATAATCACCAAAAGCGTAAATTCACTTATGTGTAAAGTTATTGTAAAGGCACTAGACATTGATACTTATATAATGTAAAAATGAAGTTGTGCATAGGATCAGGTTTGTATCTTCCAGGAAAAATTTATGATAATTACTCACAAAATTGCTGCCTTAACAGCTACATTAACTACTGCTATGAGTTTGTTGGCAGCGCCAGCAATGGCATTTTCGGTAGGGGCAACTAATAACGCTGAGACTTTAAAAAATAATTTATTGGGGGCTAATACAGCCGGGCTGAGTAATTTCTCTGTTTCAACTACGGGTAATTCGGCTGCTTTTGGTACTTTCACTAATGACCCCTTCGGTTTGACATCAGGTGTTGTTCTGAGCACTGGTAGAGTCGCCGATATACGGGGTAAGAATCGGAAAGATAACTTCACGACCAAAAATATCAGCGATTTAAGCACGGACTTTGGGTCTGAAGGTGAAGAGGGGGATTTGACTCAGCTAAACCTCAGCTTTTTTGCTAATAGCACGGTTGAAAAGTTAGTCTTTCAATATGTATTTGCTTCTGAGGAGTTTCCTGAGTTCGGCAATTCTGAATTTAATGACGATTTTGAACTGCTGCTGAACGGCACTAATTTGGCAAAATTGAGCGACGGAAAAACAGTTACGATTAATAATCTTGTTCCAGATCCCTATAATCGTTCTACATATCACCCAGACTATATTGACAACCCAAGTTTGACAGGTATTGCTGCTAACATCGTTAAGCTCGACGGTTTTACTAAAGTTTTAGGTTTTGAGGGTTTGCTCAAGCAAAATCAGACGAATGTTCTCAGCATCCGCATTAAAGATGTGGGCGATGGCAAGTTAGATTCTGCTGTATTTATTAAAGGCGGTTCTGTGGAGACGGTTCAAGCTGAGCCGGTTCCCGAACCGATGACTGTGGGGGGTTTGATGGCGGGAGGCGCTATGCTGGCTGCTGGACGAAAGTTACGCAATCGCCGTGGCGGAAGTAATTAATAAGGGAAGGAAGAAGGAAGAAGGAAGAAGGAAGAAGGAAAAAACAGAACAGGAACCATTTTGGCGGTTGCTGTAATATGAATCTCGGTTAGCCGTCTTGGAGACAAAAACGGGGTTTGATGAACGAAAAGACCTTGTTGCAGTTCTTGAACCGGGAAAAAAAACTCGGTTTGTGCGATCGCGATCGGGTAATATCATCTCAAGTAATGTAACCGCTATGGGTACGCAGCGAGGAATGCAAGTCCTCATAAAATTCTGACGACGAACGTCCTCACTACCAACCAATTTTATTGCGGTTGTTCTAGCGGACATAATATAAGTTTTTATCCAAAATTCGCGGCGAAGGACGAATTTTTGTGTATTTTTGGTTGCCGCAAATATTTCGGGTAAAACCCGACCCTGCAACAACTGACTAAAAACTAAATCATTTAGCTATGAACAGTACCGTCGGGTAGAATTGTACCTGTTAATGTAGTTCGAGTGAGTTTTACCATAACTCGATCGCCATAACCGATTTTAGCCCCTGTTAAATCCGCACCGCTCAAGTCTGCACCGCTCAAATCCGCTCCGATTAAATTTGTTTCTGTCAAATTGGCATTGATCAAACAAGCCCCTAACAGGTTTGCCCTGAACAAGTTAGCTTTGTGCAAATTCGCGCCTGTGAGGTTGACGTTGTGCAGAAAAGTATCGCTTAAGTCGGCTTCACTCAGGTTTGCATTGCTCAAGTTTCTTCCTGAAAAATCCTTTTCTTTTAAGGAAGCTCCTTTGAAGTTGGAACCGCTCAAATCGGGAGCTTGTGGCCCAGCTTGGCGGTAAGACTGAGATGACTGAGATGGCGGCGGCTGCGATTGGTAGCGGGACGCCTCTGAATATGGCCCTGCAGGGTTTCCCCCATAGTTTCCCGCATAATTTCCAGCATATTTTCCTGAAGAGGGTTCAGAAGAGTAGCGGGGTTCTTTTGGGTTGGCCGGTGGTGGCTGGGTGTTTTGGTGCTGGGTGTTTGAATACTGAGTATTTCTGTACTGATTGTTTTGGTACTGAGTGTTTTGGTACTGAGTGTTTTGTGGCTGAGTGTTTTGTGGCTGAGTGTTTTGTGGCTGAGTGTTTTGGTACTGAGTGTTTCTGTACTGAGTATTTTGTTGCTGGGTATTTTGTTGCTGGGTATTTTGTTGCTGAGTGTTTCTGTACTGAGCGTTTTGTTGCTGGGTATTTTGTTGCTGGGTATTTTGTTGCTGAGTATTTCTGTACTGAGCGTTTTGTTGCTGGGTATTTTGTTGCTGAGTGTTTCTGTACTGAGCGTTTTGTTGCTGGGTGTTTTGTTGCTGGGTGTGTTTGTGCTGGGTGTTTTGTTGCTGGGTGTGTTTGTGCTGAGTATGTTTGTGCTGAGCGTTCTGATTCTGACCTCTTGGTTGAATCGATCGCAATTGTTCGCGAGCTTGATTAATTTCCTTAATCTTTTCTTCAGCTTTCTGTAGTAGTCTGGGATTGTCTTTGGGGATGCGATCGGGGTGCCAAATGAACGCTAAATCCTTGTAGGCTTGGCTAATTTCTTCTCTGGAAGATCCCGGCAACAGTCCCAGCACTTTATAGTATTGGTCGAGGTCGTTCATTGTACCACCTTTCGCTTTAAGAAATTAGAAATTAAAAATTAAGATCGGAGCAAAAGCCGTTCTCAAAGCTTGCTTGTCCGATCGTACATTAGATGAACAATAACTCAGCTAAGCCGCTGCTGGCAAAAATTCTCGAATTCGCTGCAAGTATGTTGCGGCATCCTCCAGCATCGGAAAGTGAGCCGTATTCGGAATTATAACAAATTCTACTTTTTTGCTGAGGGAGGCTGCTTGCTCTCCCATGACGGCGGGGATAATTTGGTCGAATTCTCCGGCCACAAGCAGTGTGGGAACACTCAGCCGCGCAAATTCTTGGGGCATTTCCTCGGCGGCTCTTTTGCTGACTGCCGTCACCATTGTACCTATAGCAGCTTCCTCGTCTGCCATTAAAAAATCCTTGAGAAACGCCAGACTGACCTCTGTGGGCAGGGAACGGCGCAAAAACCGGGCCATAAATAGCCGATCGGCAAAGGGGATGGATGCCAACCAAGAGGGTCTAAATTTTACCACATAGCCACCGAATTTGTGAAAAGTTGTAAAAGATTTTTCGTCGTATTCAAAAATCCCGCTGCAAGTGAGAATTGCTTTTTCTACTTTTTCGGGGTAAAGGTTGAGAAATAAAGTAGCAATTGATGCACCTGTGGAGTGAGCATTGAGAAAGACGCGGCTTAAATTCAGAGATTCTAATAATTCAGCTAAGTCGCGGGCGTAGGTTTCGAGTTCGTAGCTTGACTCAGGAGGCTCTTTTGGCAAAGGCGATCGACCAAAACCTCTCATATCATAAAGCAAACAATCAAAATCATCAGCAATAGCCCGTGCCGTGCCTTCCCAGTAGCGCGCTGAGCCCGCCCAGCCGTGCAGAAATACCATCACTGGTTTGCCGCTGTGTGCAGCACTGTTATCTGCCGTTATCCACTCGTAATAATGTTCTACACCGCGAATTGAAATAAAAGACATGATATTGATTTGGATTCTTAGATTTGAGATTTTAGATCTTAGCTCATAATTGTTCAGTAAATACCCAAAATCCCGACTTATTTAAAAAAAAATCAGGAATCTCAAGATTATATCCATCAAAAAAATCGGCGTTAACCTGCGTCAATCCGCCCACATCGGCGGTCAAAAATCATACACATAGAAACCACCAGAAATCACAAAGCAATTTAATTTTGCATCCATCAAAAAAATCGGCGTTAATCTGCGTCAATCCGCCCACATCTGCGGTCAAAAATCCCCAAAAATCTCAAACAGCAGAAGCAGCCAGCCAAAACAAACCATCCACCAACAGCGTGCTCAAAACAGCACCGCTGAAAGCGCGCCAGTGCAATTGTGCGTCGCGCAAACTCAACAAACCGACGGTTAGCAACACAGCAATTAAAAGTAGAGCGCAGCCTATGCCCCAAGGAGTGTCGATTTGCCCGATCGCACTTTGAAAAATCGGCATAGCGAATTCCGGTTCCGCGTGCATCACTTTGCGCCAGTAGGGCATCAACCCAGTCAAATAAAAATATAAATCAGTAATAGCCGTGCCAAATAGGGAGCCTAAGTAAAAATAACTGCCAACTTTTCCCCAAGATTTGTTCAAGCACCAAATAGCAAAAGGCAAGCCAATTGCTTCTATAGGTAGATGTAAAATAGGTTCCCATCTAAACCAGCCCCAATAGATGGAACCAGCCAGCCAACATCCGGCAAAGCCTAATAATAAGTCTCCCCAAAGTTGGGTTTTGGGGCGAAAAATTAGAATTAAACTGAGGACGAACCAGGGAATTGTGGAAAGTAAGCTGATGGTAGGATACAAGCGAACTAAGGGTGCTTGCACGAAGACGGGAATTGAGACTAAGAATGCTGAGGCGCAAAATATTAGCCACTGTTTGATGCTGTTTTTTCTGCCTGAAGAAAGAGGATTTTCTAGGCTAGAAACAGTGACAATAGGTGCGATCGCCGATGATGATACTAAATCTAAATTAAACAACTGATTGGACTCCGTACTGTTTCAATAGGTGGACTAAAAATTTTGCTGCGGTTGTGGGTTTTGCCGTTTCAGTACCGGCACAGGTTTGACTGATGTGCCAGCCTGTTGCTGTTTGGGGCGATCGCCACAAATCTAAATGTGCGATCGCTGGATCTGCGTAAAAGCTATCTCCACCGCGGCCGAGAATCGCTGAACTCCAGTGCGTGAAGCTATCGTGGCTGATGCGGTGGATGGGAAAAGTGCCCCCCAGGGGTACTCCCCAGCCGTCTAGGGCAAAAAATGCCCCGACTTGGCCACCTAGTTGCTGCCACATCCAAGCCGCTCCGATCGCCCCGGCTACTCCTGCCGAAAAGCTGACAAATACTAAACTTTCTCCTGCTAATTCTTGGTTGCACAAAAAGTGCAATATGTCAATGGCTGAAAAAGGCGGAGATTTATGAGCGGGAAAAATCTTGACAGGGTAGAATGTTTGGGTATTTTGCCGGGGTTCTGCGTCTCCCCAAACCTCCGAAAGTCCCGCTAGGAAGCGATCGTTTAGTTTTGGGTCGTGGATTCCGGGGCAAATTACCAGTCTCATCGTGCTTCAAGAAAATTAATTAAGAGCTTAACATAACTTTACTTTATTGTACACCATAATTAATTATATGCCATACGGGGGGATAGGATGTTAAACTAATAACAGAGTCGTGTTTGAAGGGTATCCCCCCAAAATAAACGCTGGGAACGCTCCGAGACACCGAAACCGGAGGCAAGGTGAGGAAGTCTTAAGAAAACATAAAACTTAATGCCCTTTGTCCCAGACCCTGCGGCGTATTCTCTTGCCTTTCCTATCAGATTCCGATCCCCCCAGCCCCCCTTCTTAAGGGGGGAGAAAGAGTCTCAAAGTCCCCCTTCTTAAGGGGGATTTAGGGGGATCTCCGGGGAGTCTAGAAACCGGGTTTCTCTTCGCAATTCTGATTCATCCTTCCTGCGACTCTCCAAATCATTCAAATTGAGGAATACAAAGTGGTTGCTTCTCCCGAAAAAATTGAGTTCAAAACATCTGATGCACCGGCAAACAGCGATCGGGTTGCTGTATTGCTGATGGGTTACGGCGAAGTCGAAAGCTACGACGATTTTGCCAACTACAACGAACAAGCTTTAAATTTGCTTACGGCAAAGTTTGCGCCAGTACCGCTTTGGATTTATCCGCCGCTGGCCAAGATTTTAGCAATCTTTGACTTGCACGAGTGGAGTCACCAACACGGTCAATTCGTTTCGCCGCACAATGCAATTTTTGAACAGCAGCGGGCGGGTATTGAACAGAATTTACAGGAGAAATGGGGCGATAAAGTAAAAGTGTTCAAAGCTTTTAACTTTTGCGCGCCGTTTTTGCCGGAACAAGTAATCCCTCAAATTAAAGCAGAAGGATTTGACAAAATTCTGATTTATCCGCTGTTGGTAGTTGATTCTGTTTTCACCAGCGGCATTGCTGTGGAACAGGTTAATAAAGCTTTAGCACAAACCTTTGATGGCAAGGAACATTGGGTAAAAGGACAGCGCTACATTCCTTCTTTTTACGATGAACCGGCTTACATTCAGCTAATGGCGGATTTGGTGGAAGAGGAAATTAAGAACGATTTGGCTGTCGCGCATTTGCCTTCTCAGATTGGGATTGTGCTGATGAATCACGGTTGTCCGCACAAGGCGAAGGGTTTTACTTCGGGTATTGTGGAAAGTCAAGCTTTGTACGATCGCGTGCGGGAACGTTTGATGTATCGCTATCCTTTGATTTCGGTGGGTTGGCTGAATCACGACACGCCGCTGATTGAGTGGACACAGCCGGATGCGACGTTGGCTGCGAAGAATTTGATTGATTTGGGTGCAACTGCGATCGTCTTTATGCCGATCGGATTTGCGACGGAAAATCACGAAACTTTGTTAGATGTTGACCACATTATTGAGTCTTTGCAGAAACAGCGTAAAGGAGTAACTTACCGCAAATTGCCTTGTGTGAACGATCGTCCTGAGTTCTTGAAAATGGCGGCGGAGTGGGCAAATCCGCAGATTGAAGCGTTATTGAGTGAGACGGCTGTGGCGGTGAATCCGAGTTTGTCTGCACACGGCGAGCACAGTCATTCTCATGGAGATCACGGTCATTCTCATGGGGGCCATTCTCACGGGCACGGACATTCTCACGATCACGGCCATTCTCATTAATTAGGATCTGAGAAACCGGGTTTTTGCGAGAATACTGCGTTGAAGACGACAGATTAAGTAAAAACCCGGTTTCTTTTGTTTGAGTGGGTAAATCGAGATTGATTTAGGTGAAAATGGCGATCGACTTTTGGTGTTTTTGGCTGAAATGGCGATTTACTTTATGAAAAAGACAAGTTCGCTGGCTGAATCAGTGGCGAAGCTAAATTGTGAACTCTGAACCCCTAGCTAAACAAGGATAGAGCCTTCAGTTATTCCTCACGCTCCAGAAATTGTCGAGCCATACGTCCCCAATCAACACGAGTATCCTGTGCTTTTTGCCCTCTAGATGCAGAATGATAAAGCTCCTCATCCTCGTACCGAGCCCAAGCCATCAGTAATAATTTCAAACCTTCCAGAGAATTTGTTAGACGAGAGCGAAGTGTTTCAGGGTCTACGCCTTCTACCTCCTCTTCTAAAACTCCGACAAGATGTTTGTAGGCAGGATGGTGTGTGTTCAAAGTTATAAGAATTGCACCTCCTCTGGGCTTTACAGAAAAGAAAGCGGCTGTTTCTATGTCTCCACTTGCCCAAACGTACTTCGAGCCATCAGAAATAGTTTTTGCTGCCAAATCTTCAGAGCTCGTTTCACTGACACCTGTATCGATTAATGTGATTTGAATAATTTCCTTTCGCTCCTCCGAAGCGAGTGACTCATCCTTGTCGCTCTGCCCTTGGTACCCCTCCTTTTTCCTTTCCTCTGTCACGTCAGTTGCAACTTTTTCCGCAGAAGATCCTTGATGCCGTTTTTTCCCAGTGTGTGAATTTGGTGTTTGTGCATCAATCAGCCTTCGCATGATTCGTATTTGATTATGGATTTTCTGGGCAATTTCTATTAATGGGCCTCTGGGGTCTTCATCTTGGGTTAGTTCGTCTTTAAGCTGACTAATTGTTTTTCCATCTTTTAGCATAGATTCGATATCTAGATTCGCCAGTTCTGAGAAGTTACGAGCAGATTGCTTATTGTTTGTGACCCCAAACAAGTCGTCAAGTGCTGGGGGAAATTCAATTTCGACCCCCCACCATCGCTCTGTAGCTCTCTTCTGTGCCCAAGACTGGTCTAGTTCCAATTCACGCTTTGCACGAACCATTGAAACTCCTACATTTTTCTTGGCGTGCTGTCCGTGCGGAAGGTTGCCAGGATTATTACCAGGACGTGCTTCTTCCTTAGCATAAGAAAAGCGAATTTTTACCTCGTGTTTCTGGTCACGAAACTCAATGGTAAAGGTGGCTTCATAGCTATCTTCTCCCCACGGTCTAAACATTGGTATTTTGTCGAAGGGCTCAGGGCAAGAAGTTTCTGCCATGAGATAACCGGGATCGTTAGGCTGTGCAAATTTTTCTACCATTTTATTTCTGTTGGTAGGTTCATTAATATCAAAAGTTGCCATGCGAATGACTACTTCTTGAGTCTCTAAAAATTTTCTATACATTCGTCCAATCACGAGTTCTGAATTTTCGATGATTGCCTTACCCGTCTTCCACATACAGCGATCGATATTTGACCAGACTACTAATGTTCCTGTCCTCCCAAAACCTGTTGTTACTTTTTCCCAAATATCAGGGATATTGCGCTTTTGAGGCTCTGGAACTTCAGCAAGCTGCTTGTTTTTGATTTCATTCAAATCTAAGTATGTGTAAATTGCATTTTCTACACCACTCTGCCAAGTCCAAACCTCCACCCGTTTACATTGGGAAATGGAAGAGCATGGCAACCCCATACCAAAGCGCCCCATTCCTGTATGTTTTTCTTCTGCTAGATGAGTTCCATTACCGAACTGTAAAGCCATTCGCAAAACAGTGGAATCCATGCCGCTGCCATTATCTAAAACAGCAATTTGATGAATGCGAGAGCTAAGTCGCTGTAGCTGAATTTCTTGCTCAGCACAGAGAACTTCTACGCCAGTAGCTTCTGCCTGAATTGAATTATCTATGAGTTCTGCTAGTGCATAGGCTGCGTTTTTATAACCGTTGTCACGCATTGCCTGAACCACTAAATGTACCGGAACGATATCATGTTGTTGTGTCATTTTAATTTCCAAACGTCTTCCCAATTATTAAAGGCATCGGCAACACTGCCAAAGCCAGGTAAGTCTGTGTCTACTACAGTAACAATCTCAGCGCTTTCATTGCCACCTGCTTTAAGTCCGCGAATAGCACGTCCAACCATCTGGCTATATAAAACAAGCGACTTGGTGGGACGAGCAATCACGGCGGCACTGGTTCGCGGGGCATCAAACCCTGTTGTAAGAACGCCATAATTACAGATAATCTTAGTTTCTGGATTGTCATCTTTAAAACTCGCGATGATTCGCTCTCTTTCTGAAGCAGGAGTCTTGGCAGTTACAGCAGATGCTTGCCAATTTCTAGCTTTCAGCACAGCGGCTAGAAGTTTTGAGTGTTCTACAGATATGGCAAACACTAAAATACGCTTGTGATTCTTAGCTAAGTTTTCAATTTCCAAAATAATGCTGAGATTGCGCTGTTCGTTTTCAGCTAGGCGAGTCAGGATAATTTTTGGTAACTCTAGCTCTTCTTCAATACGCTTCAAGTCGTTATTAGATAAATTCAATCCACTCTGATTTAACAACGAGCGGTATTTGACTCGTGCCAAGTATTGCTCTGAAACTAGGTAGTCTACTGGATTATCGTAGCCAGGAACCTCCAAAGTAACCTTGCACTGTGCAAAGAATTCCGCTAATTCTTCGTCAGCACTAATGTCTGCCCAAGTGCGGCCTGGTGTCGCTGTTAACCCCAGCATTGCTGTATTTTCGTATGGTAAAACGAGAACATCTAAGACTAGCTTGTAAGTTTCTGCAATTGCTTGATGGGCTTCATCAATAATGACAAGAGAGGAACGATAACCTAATTTGTTAATGAATTGGATGCTACGTTTAGCACGACTGTAAAGCTTGGAAAGACCTGCAACTACTATGCCATCCCGCACCTGATCAAGATCGAGTTCGTGGTTTCCCCAGAAACGATAGATGGGTAAATCTCGATCGCCCAAGTATTTCCAGGCGCGTTCAAACTCGGCGGCGGCTTGTTCGCAAAGTTCTTCACTGTATGCCAGCCATACGACTAAAGTAGGCTCTTGCGATCGCAGGCGATCGGCGATAATGTGCATTGCCGTGCGTGTCTTTCCCGCTCCGGTGGGCATATGAAGCAGAACACGCCGGGGTTCTTTTTGGAGATACTGTTTGACTTTGGCTGCTGCACTACGCTGATGACCAAACAAAGCGTATTGAGGCGCAGCCAGCTCCGATGAGGGTGTTTCTTCAGATTCCTCAGTTGATGGCACAACCAATTCAAAAAAGTCGAAAAGGGCACGTTCGCGATCTGAGCCGCGACGTATTTTGACTTCTTTCAGCGCTTGAAAGACATCTTTGTTGTCTGAAGCTGACAAAATTGTAGCGAGAATTTCAGCTTGTTTGGGTCGTAATAATTCAAATAGGATAGTGCGAGTGTCTTTTGATAAAAGCAGGCTTTCACGAGAATAAATACTCACCAAAACTTCACGCAGATTAGTGGGAGTTGCTAGGCGACTATCTAAAAGCTTCACTAAACTGAAAGCTGAACTGCCAAATAGACTCTGTAACGTTTCTTCACTGGCTCGTGACAGTATCTCATCAAAATTCAAAGGATGCACCCCTCGTATATATAATAATCGTCATAGCTAACAAGCTAAGCAGGGCAGCTCATCATCTTCGCTGCCAAGTAAGTTCTATAGCTAACTTTATTGATTTGCGATCGCCCCAACCAACTTATCAATCTCCGCCTCAGTGGTAAAATAGTGAACGCAAGCCCGCACGCAGTCAGGATTCAGAATTGTCCGCACCATAATTCCCTGCTTTTCCAACAAATCAACTAACTGCTTGTGCGGCATCCCATTAGTCAATCGAAACGAAACTAAACCAGCTTCCGGCGCAGATGTCCGCAAACATTCTACATGACTTAGTTCCGACAAACATTCCCAGAGATACTTACTCAAACGGCAAATTTCTGCATACCTTTCCTCAACAGTTCCCCATTCATGCTGAAGGGCGATCGCACTTCGCAAACCCGCATACAAAGGATAAGCCGAAGTCGCAATCTCGTAGCGCTGCGATCCAGCCTTCCACCCCAGAACTTTAGCATTAGTATCCGTCACAATTCCCCGCCAACCGATAAACACAGGATGCAAATCTGCCAAAGCCGCCGCACTCACATAAAGCCCGCCCAAACCTTCCGGGCCGCACCACCATTTATGACCAGTAAAAGCATAAAAATCAACCCCAGACTCAATCAAATCCAAAGGTAAAACCCCCACAGATTGAGCCGCATCAACTAACACTTTTACTCCTGTTTGATGACAGAGATTCACAATCTCAGTCAGAGGCAAAAATTGACCAGTATTCCACAAAATGTGACTGATAACCAACAACCGAGTATTTGGCTGCAAACTATCAGCAATTACCTGCACTGGAGATCCTTCATTCAAAGTTGCCGCCAACGGACAAAACGAAACCTCAATGTTGAAACGGCGCTGAAGTTCCATTACACTAGCTACAATGCCCGGATGTTCGCAATCAGAAATCAGCAAATGGTCGCCTGCTTTCCAATCAATGCCCCACAGCGCAATATTGCAGCCCACGGTGACATCCTCAGTCAGGGCGATGGTTTCAGCAGGTACGGCCAACTCAGATGCGATCGCCCGTCGCGTCAGCATCGCCTCCTGAACCACCCAAGCCCCCACCTCCCCCGAAAACGGCCCCCCAAGCTGCACCCGCTTGTAAGCCTCATAAATCGCCTCTAAAGCAGACTCAGGCAGCGGCCCTTGTCCGCCGTAGTTAAAATAAGCTTTATTGGCCAAAGCTGGGAATTGTTGTCGGTGAGTGTCCTTTGTCATATTTTCTGGGGAATTATTGATAACGTTAATATTGCATAAATGTCGATCGTCAAAAACCTCTCTAACAAAGGCTTCTTCTTCCTTCTTCCTCCGCTAGCATCTCTTTTGGGCATTTGTAGTGCTATTTGAACACAGTAAGTCGTCCTGAAACCTACTTTTTAGATGCCGCATAAATCCTCCCGACCAATGACCAATGACCAATGACCAATGACCAATGACCAATGACCAATGACTAATGACTAATGACTAATGACTAATGACTTCTAATTATTCTATGCCTTGCAAACACTAAATGTTAATAACAGACAAACTGCTACTTTCCTACCAGCGATGCAATCTCAGAGCATTTTTAGACACCTGCGGAGACTGGAAACAACTAGATCCTCCCAGCGACTTTTTGCTGAAACTGATGCGCGACAGCGGGACGTATCAGCAGCAGGTTTTAGAACACGAAACTTACCAACAACCATCATATCCTAGAGGGGATTGGGAAGCTGGGGCGGCTGCTACTTTGAGTTTAATGCAGCAAGGGGTCGATCGCATTTATCGAGGAGTTCTTGTCCAGGGTGAATTGGGCAAAACCCAGGGTGTAACAGATTCTATAGTAGAAATTGACGGTCAATATTCCCCCGCAAGTGGCGAAATTTCCGAAACTCCTGTTCATCTTTCCTCCTCAATCCTGCACTATTCAAACATTACCCTAGTCAGTCGCCCGCATTTATTGCTCAAACAGCCCGGACAATCAAAATTTGGTGATTGGAGTTATGCTACTGCGGATATTTGGCTTAGCAAAAGACCGAAACTAGACTATCAAATTATCGCAGCTTTTAACGCCCAAGTGTTAGCTTCCGTGCAGGAAAGAATGCCCGATTATGCGTGGCTGATGCTGCGAAAAAAAGGGCTTTGGCAAGTTAATCTCGATCAGCGAACTCCTCAGATGTTCGAGATTTTAGATGACTGCATTCAGATGATCGAAAATCGGGATAAACCAGAAGTGTTCATCTCCCGCCAAAAGTGCACTCTTTGTGGTTGGTATACTGTCTGTCATGCCGAAGCTGAATCTATTAAACATCTTTCTTTATTGCCGGGAGTCACTGCTGGCCGCTATGCTAGACTAAAAACTCTCGAAATTACTGATGTAGAATCTCTCGCTAATGCTAGTTCTGCATTGCTTGCTGATTATCCAGAATTTCCCGATGGAGTGGCTTTTGATGTGGTGCGGCAAGCTCAATCTCATTTGCTAAATCAACCGTTGTTGCGAGAGGAAGGAAGTTCGGCAACGGATTTTGTAACGGATGTAACGGATGTAACGGATGTCAGGAAGAAGGAAGAAGGAAGAGGGAAGAAGGAAGAAGGAAGGCACGACACGGATACAGGGATTAACGATCGAGAAGAACGTAGAAGTGAGAATTCAGAAAAACTTAACTCATCTGAAATAGTACCAGATATTGTAGACAATATCTTGAATGACATCGCAATTGAGGAAGTAACAATTAGAGAAAACAAACCGGCCACATCTTCTATACCTGCGCCAATTCTCCGCAAGAAACCAATTCCGTATTCCCAATCTGTCTTTTTGCCGATCGCCCCAATCGAACTCTACTTTGACATTGAAGCGGAACCGGAGATGAATTTAGATTATCTCCACGGAGTCTTAGTTGTCGATAGGTACAACAAAACTGAAAAATTCCACGGTTTTCTGGCAGAATCAGCAGCAGAGGAAGGTGCAATTTGGGAGCAATTTTTAGAATTAATGTGGGCTTATCCTATTGCTCCGATTTTCCACTTTTGCGACTACGAAGTCAAGACTTTTAAACGCCTAGCAAGACTTTACAACACTCCAGCTTATTTGTGGAAACCAGTGCTGAAACGGTTTGTAGATATTCACAAGCAAGTGACACAAAAAGCGATTATGCCGGTGGAAAGTTATGCACTCAAACCTATTGCCCGCTGGCTGGGTTTTGACTGGCGTGATGCTAAGGCTAACGGTGCTCAGTGTGTCTGTTGGTACGATGATTGGCTCAAAACTGGCGATCGATCGATCTTAGAGGCGATCGTCCGCTACAATGAGGACGACTGTCGCGCTACTTACGTAGTTAAAGATTGGTTGACTAATTTTTTGCTGTATCAGAAACAGTGATTTTATGATTAAACGAACCGCGAAGGCGCAAAGGGTGCGAAGTTAGAAAGAGAAGAAGATAGTAAGATGCGAAAGTCAGCAAAAATAATTATATTTATTTCCTGTTTTTTGATAGCAGCAATTGTGGCAATTTTAATAAATTTGTCAGTCCAATCTTTCGCCCTTACCAAAATAGATTTTATTGGCAGAGCAATATTTCCTACTGGTTCTCCGTTTCAGGGGACGGAGATTGGCGGACTTTCGGGGATTACTTACGATGCCGAAAAACAAGTTTATTATGCCATTTCGGATGACCGCAGCAGCAAGAGTCCGGCGCGTTTCTATACTCTCAAAATAAATTTGAAATCGGGTAAATTGGAAAAAGACAACATTGAATTTACTGGTGTCACTACTTTATTAGATGAAAAGGGCGAAAGTTTTCCGAGTTTAAGTTTAGATCCAGAGGGGATAGCTTTTGCGGGCAATAGCGTGTTTGTTTCTTCGGAGGGAGATGTCGATCGCAACATCAATCCTTTCATCAAAGAGTTCTCCCTCGATGGTAAACTCCTGAAAACGCTGGCAATTCCTGAACTGTTTTTGCCCGACGACAAAGGCAGTAAAGGCATCCGCAACAATCTATCATTTGAAAGTTTAACTTTAACGCCCGATCGCAAATACCTATTTACAGCTACCGAAAACGCCTTGGTTCAAGATGGCGCCGTAGTTTCCCTCGAAACCGGGAGTCCGTGCCGGATTTTGCGCTACGATGCGGTGAGCGGCAATCCAGAAGCATCGTTTCTCTACATCACCGAACCGCTACCCGCTGGTGCGAATCCTGTGGGAAAATTAACTAGCAACGGTTTAGTGGATTTGTTAGCGATCGACGATAACCGCTTGCTGAGTTTAGAGCGTGCTTTCTCCCTGGAAACCGGCGTTACTGTTAAACTATTTGAGATTTCTCTGGAAAAGGGCGATCGTATTGAAACGCTCGAAAGTCTCAAAAGCCGTCTGGGCGAGGTTTCTCCCGCTCAAAAACGGCTGCTGCTGGACTTGGAAACCCTGAAAATTCCCCTAGACAACATTGAGGGGTTGACATTTGGCCCGGTGTTAGGCGATGGTAGCAGAGGTCTGATTTTGGTGAGCGACAACAACTTCAGTCCCCTGCAAGAGACTCAGATTTTGGGATTCCAAATAAAAGTTCAAAAAACCTCTTGACAAAAGGTGAAGTTATAGGCATAATAGAAATTGTGCCTGAAAAAACGGCAAAACGAGGGACAGTAGTTCAATTGGTTAGAGCACCGCCCTGTCACGGCGGAAGTTGCGGGTTCGAGCCCCGTCTGTCCCGTTCTCTCGTAAATCGCAAGTTTAAGGCTTTAATAAACCTGTTTGTGGATTAAGTTCGTTTGTAGTAAGGACTTTAGTCCTCAAAAATGTAAACAAGGACTAAAGTCCTGAGTGCGAACTTATGATAGTTAAATAACCGGACATGATTAAGGAGTGGGAAAATATGCTCGTTACGCCCATTAAGCCCTCACCGGAAAAAACTACACAACGGATAGTATTATCTAATATCAGTTGGCAGACTTACGAAAGCTTATTAGCAGAAGCGGGAGACAAGAGATCCTCGCGATTTTCGTATTCTCAAGGAGTCTTAGAAATTATCATGCCATCAGACTTGCATGAAACAATTAATTGTTTACTAAAACGGATTGTTACAGCTTTGACTGAAGAGTTGGACTTGAAGATTAAGGGATTTGGTTCGACGACTCTCAATCGTGAAGATTTAAAACAAGGTGCAGAACCAGATTCGTGTTTTTATATCCAAAATGTCGATCGCATTCTAGGGAGAAGGCTTGACATCTCAACAGATCCGCCGCCAGACTTGGTGATAGAAGTTGATATTACCAGTCCTTCTTCTAATCGGTTTGTAGTTTATACACAGCTAGAAATTCCTGAAATTTGGCGGTATAGGGGAGACGGCGTACAAATTTATCAATGGCAAAATCGGGAATATATTATCTGCGATCGCAGTCCGACATTTCCCATCCTTTCTGTCGCAATGCTCAATCAATTTTTGCAGATGGCAGAAACTCAAGATGATAATGCCATAATTCGGTCTTTGCGTCAATGGGCAAGGGAGCAGTTGCGATCGCCCGAATCAACTGAGCAATAATACTTAACTTACAGCACTTGTCTGGTAATATGAGTTAAAAAAATGCGACTGTAGGCAAACTCCAAATGCTTTCAATAGAATTACATTGTATTCAGTCCCTCGCTCTTCTTAAAATTATCTGCGTTGCTCTCTGTTGCATCTGCCTTAAATCTGTGGCTGACCTATTAATCAAATATTTATGCAATTAATGTTGAGATCCCTATCAAACCCAACTTTATGAAAATTCCATCGTGGCCCACGTGGCTCCCTTATCCTATCTCATGGATTAGGGCTTTTGCGCTCAATTTCATTCTTGTCTCTCTGTTCCAATCTCACGTCCCTTTCCGGCACAGTAGTGGCGTTTTGGTCGCCTTAGTTGGGGCTTGGGTTACAGTACCGTTTCTGTTTGCTTTCTTCCATTGGACGATCGCCTTTGTTGTAACATTTTTGCTGGCACACCTGCCGACGCACTCCAAACTCGACCTTCCTCGTAAGTACCTGGAAGATCGTTTTCTCGGTTTAAAACGATCGCACTGGAGAGAAGGGCTAAACGCTTTCATTGTTACCTTTGTAGCGTTTATTGTTTCAGCTTTCCTCGTGTCTTTGGTACCTGTTCCCGGCAAACAAGTTACTTACGAATACGATCTTTATTTGTTGAGGCAAGCGACACTTCGACTAAGGTTTGACTTGATTCCGGTCGGAATGGTGATAATTTCAGCCTACCTTTACCAGTACGATTTATGGGCGCGCCAGCGTCGCGCTGCCAAGCAAGCCGCTAAAACCAAAGCTCAAGAACCGGCAAAAAGACGATCGCCCAATTCCAACTTAACCCCAGTCAATCCAATTGAAGTGGAACTTAATCAGCTTTCGGCCGAATCCGGCGACGCTCGCATGAGACCGGTAAGGCGACCATCACCAACCCCAAAACCTCAACCAGAAAAACCTCAGTGGTATGTATTCCGCTCCGGTCAACCTGAAGGCCCTTATACCAAAGATCAACTGAGAGATATTCAAAAAATTACTGATCGCACCAAAGTGCGGCGCGGACAAGCTGAGTGGATTCGAGCCGGTGAAATTCCCGAACTGGCAAATTACCTCACTCAAAAATGAGTTCGATCGTACTCACAGATGCGAGATCATAAACGGTCGGGCGATCTGATATGTCAAAACCAGGACGATCGGCACTAGGATCGGAATAGCAACCAACAATCCCCATTTACCAAACCTCAACTTTTGACCGTCCGATTTAAACAGGACAATCACAGCGATAATTCCCATGACTACCCAGAGGCCGCCAAAGCCCATGAAGACTGTATATCCTGCATCTTGCATTGTTTTTACCTGCTTTCGCTCAATCAATCTTTAATGTTAGTTGCAGTGGGTTCCTGCTGAAATCTGCAAATCGGTCGATCGAACTTATTAAATATGACTCATTTTGAGTTGGGTTGGCAGCGGCCTTGACTTTCGCACTCGATCCGCTGAGTTCGATCGCTCATAATAGTTGCTAAATCCTGCCTTCCCGTCAACCTCAGCCGCCAATCTGCCCAAATTCCGTACAGCCAATTGGCGATCGCCCCAACAATCGGCAATTTAGTCACAGCATAAATCCATCCCATACCCAAAATCTCATAAGTGCGGCGAAAAACCTCCACATTTTTAACTGTCGTACCGTCGGGTAATATCGCGTGAATCCGGCCCATCGCCGTTTCGTAGTCGATTCCGCCGTGGGCTTCCGGGTTGTAACCATCCTCCGCAATATCCACAAACGACACTAAATCTCGCCCCGCGTCGCGTTTTTTCAAGAAATTCACCTCCCGCACGCACAGAGGACATTCACCGTCGTACAGCAACTCGATTTGCCAAGCAGGCTTAACCTCAACAGATTCGGAAAACTCAGTTTTAGCAGCAGACATAGGGAAATATATTTTAATGTGGTCGATCGCACACAAACATTTTACAAGAATTATTTGGTAGCCCTACGACAGTTATTTGCGCGGTAAAAAATAGTCCCAAAGGTGAATCCAGTCTTGGCCGCCCGCAATGCTAATATCATCAAGATGCCCTCTGGTGAGTTGCCGGAGACTTTCGCCCGATCGCCCGATCGTCTATGATCGAGCAATTCGAGGCAAAGCACCTGCCAAGCACAACTGTTAATTCGGCAACAAAGTATAATAAAATTTAAAGTCTTAAACATCAGCTATTCCCCCAACCAGCAAATCGCCCCCAATCTAAAAGCAAAAATCTACATGAATGTCAGAGTCCGTCTAGCCCCCAGTCCCACCGGAAACCTACACATCGGTACCGCCAGAACCGCCGTATTCAACTGGCTGTTTGCCCGCAACCAAGGCGGCAAGTTCATTCTGCGGGTAGAAGACACAGACGTAGAACGTTCCAAGAGCGAATACACCGATAACATCCTCGAAGGACTCACCTGGCTGGGTATGAACTGGGACGAAGGCCCGAGTTTTCAGTCCGAGCGTCTGGAAATATACCGCCAAGCAGTCCAAACCCTTCTAGACAATGGACTCGCCTACCGCTGCTACACCACGTCGGAAGAACTCGACGAAATGCGGGAAGCACAAAAAGCCAACAAACAAGCCCCCCGCTACGACAACCGCCACCGCAACTTGACAAGCAAAGAGCGCGCAGCTTTTGAAGGCGAAGGGCGACAAGCTGTGGTTCGGTTTATCATCGACGACGATCGCACAATTTCTTGGAACGACATGGTGCGCGACACCGTAACCTGGAAAGGTAGCGACCTCGGCGGCGACATGGTAATTGCCAGGGCATCCAGCGGCGGCGTCATCGGCCAACCACTCTACAACCTCGCCGTAGTTGTCGATGACATCGACATGGCCATCACCCACGTCATCCGCGGCGAAGATCACATCGGCAATACTCCGAAACAAATATTGCTCTACGAAGCTTTGGGCGCGACAATCCCAGAATTTGCCCACACGCCACTGATTTTAAACTCCCAAGGGCAAAAGCTTTCTAAACGCGACGGCGTAACCTCGATTTCTGACTTCAAAGATATGGGCTACCTGCCCGAAGCTTTAGTTAATTACATGACTTTGCTCGGTTGGACTCCGCCGGATTCAACGCAGGAAATATTTACACTGTCGGAAGCAGCAGAATTATTTACATTCTATCGAGTCAACAAAGCCGGTGCAAAATTTGACTGGGATAAACTCAATTGGCTTAACAGTCAATATCTCCACAAAATGCCAGTACCGCAATTGACAGATTTGCTGATACCTTATTGGCAGAAAGCCGGTTATGAGTTTGACTCCGAGGCAGACCGCCCCTGGCTCGAACAAATAGCTGCTTTGATCGGCCCGAGTCTCGTTCGCTTAACCGATGCTGTGGATATGTGCAAGTTGTTCTTCTCCACCACGGTGGAATACGAAGAAGAAGCCCTCGCACAATTGCAGCAACCAGGGGCTGCACAGGCTTTACAAGCAGTTGTAGAAGCGATGGAAACTCATTCGTCCCTGACATCAGCGGAAGCTCAGAAAATCACTAAAAAGCTCAGTAAAGAGAAAAATCTTAACAAAGGGCTAATTATGCGATCGCTCAGAGCAGCCCTGACAGGTGCAATGCACGGCCCCGACCTGATAGAATCTTGGGTAATCCTTCACCAGCGGGGGACGGCTAAAACCCGCTTGCAAGAGGCTATTAGCAACTTGAATTTGCCACTTGTTGGTGTCGCGGCCGAAACTCCTGCCCCAGAACAACAAAACGCGGAAACTGCAACCGAAACTTCTGTCGCACAACACCCGGCAGCGGAAGTTTCACCAGCCGAAATACCGACTTCAGCACCAGAGGTTTCAGCAGTCGAAATATCGGCTCCTGAAGCAGTGGCGGCGGAAGTTACAGCAGTCGAAATACCGACTTCAGAAACAGGCGAAGTGTCGGCTCTCGAACCAACCGACGGGGAGGTTGCAGCAGTCGAAATACCGGCTCTTGAAACAGTCGCAGCAGCAGTTGAAATACCTGCCGCCAACCAGCAAAAAACTATTGCGAGTGGAGAAATGACTTCATCAAACGAACCAGAAACAACCGTTATCATCACCGAAATTCCAGCCGAAAATGAAGCAGACAGTTCGATCGGTACAACAAAAGTCATAATTACCGAAGAACCGCCAAGTCAGGTCCAGCAGATCAAAGAACAAATTATCTCAATTTTGTCCGAGTTTCCCGCTTACATCGGTAGCTTTTACGAGCAGTACAAAAGTCCCCTGACAGTTGTCGGTGTAATTATAGCCTCGATTGTCTCTTTGAAAGTGCTTTTGGGGATAGTAGACGAACTCAACGACATCCCTCTGCTAGCACCCACATTCGAGCTAATTGGTATCGGATACACTGGGTGGTTTGTCTACCGCTATTTGCTGCGATCGTCCAATCGGCAACAATTAGGTCAAGAAATTCAAGCCTTGAAAGAACAAATTTTTGGCAAAAAGTCCTAATTTTTGCTGTAATTTGTTGAATTTGCGCCCGACATTGACAATTTTAAATAAGTTGTTAGTGTCGGGTTTTTAAATGACTAATAACTAAACCCCAGCAGCAGTAAAAGCCGCCCAATAATAAGGATTAGCAAAAGGATAGGGTTTGCGGTTGCGAATTTGCTGCAAAGATGCCTCAGCAATAACGCGAGAACTTTGAGAAAGCCGATCGAACATTTGCGAAATTTGAGGTTGAAAATCCGCCAGCAACACCTCCAATTCCTCGCTAGTCAAATCCCGCAGCCACCTTTGAGCGTCCCCCAGGGCGATCGCCACATCTCCCACCTGCAACCGAGAAAACCGTCCCAGATTTTCATAAAACTTGCTCGTCAGCAGCAGCGTAGAAACATCGTTCACCTTCCAAAGACTGCTAACCACACTAGACGTGCCAGCATACAACAAACCCGCCGACAAACCCACAAAATCTCCTCCAGCACCGCTAACTCCGCCAGCGGCCATTTCGCAACCCGATAAAGTAACTAAAAAATATTGCCGAAAATCCAGATTAAAAATTTCCTCCAAACTCAGAGCATCATTCCTCAAAAACACGGCAGATTTCAGTGGCCAAGCCAAATTAAGCAAACTCAAACAAGCAAAATGAGCGCATTTTTTCTGCTGCAACTGCCCTATTTGCTGGGGCAAATTCCCATTATTAACAGACATTTCTGGGGAAAAAGCCTCTTTAATTGCCGGCTTATGGCGCACAACTTCTGTACTGGCAAAATACTGGGAAATCTTGCCGATTTCAATGTTGCTGTAGAACGCATCTCTGGTGAAAGTTGGAATTGCCAAAAGGTGCTGCAAACCTGGTCTGTACCGACCCATAGCCGCTCCGTGTGCACTTTGTCTCAACAGCAATAGCTGACAGCTAGGAGCATAGCGAATTCCTCCGGCAAATCGATCGATCAAATAAGCAGCAGGCGCTGCAACGTCGCCAAAAGACGAACTTTGAGAAAAATCCGAAAGGCTGTACGTTTCCACATCAAAACCGCTGCGATCGCTCCACCCAGATCTAAAAATTCCCCCACCATCCTCAAACCCGTCTCTCCCCGCCAAAGGCAAAGCGTGGAGTGGCAAAGCGTGCAAAAATCGGTGCGGCACAAAAATCAGCCGATCGCAATTATCGGGAATCAGCGCCACCACTCGATCGATTTCCAGCATCGTAGCCAAGCGTTTGAGGCGAGCCGGGAGATGATTGATCCAGCGACCTTTTTGTTCAGAATAAGCGGTGAGGTACTCCTGGCCCCAACTTTCGGCAGCCAAAGCATTTTCCGGCGAACACAGGTGAACGGCGGGATATTGTGCAGTCTTTACCACCACAAAAGCCACCAGCAACTCCCCCAAACTCGCCCATACCACAGCAGCGCAATTGTCATCAGGCAACAATTGGCGAATTTGCTCAAAAGCGATCGGTTCAACTTTGTGAGCTAGGCTGAAGAAAGGATCGTTTGCCTGCACCTCCCGCGCAATCAACCTATCAAACTGCTTCCACAATTGATTTAAGTGCATGAAGTCCGAGTTCGGCAGTAGAGAACCGCTGCTCAAACCTTGACTATCGCCCTCAGAAATCAAGGTCGTGTTCGGCTCAGGTTCTCCCTGTTCTTGGTGCCGCTGTTCCCCCGCTATTTCCAGTTGCAGCGACTCCAACTCGCTTCGCACCGCTGCAGGAATTTCGGCTTTTGGAGTCAAGTGGCATTTAACCAGCAGTTCTACCAAATTCCGGTTTTTGTGGCGTTCGGCGTATTCCAGAGCCTTAGCGTAATATTCAGGTTGGCTAGCGCCGAGTTCCAGACAAACTTGCACCAGGCATTTATAGAGTCCAGCCCAGGTGCGGGTTAATTTGACTTTTGCGGTACTCGTCTGATCGCCAAAATCGACTGTATCAACCCCAACTTCGCAACGCAAGAATTCCACAGTATCGACAGCAGCAGTCAAAACCCCGTAGGCGCGAAGCAAGTCGCCACGAACTCGGTAAGCTTGACCCAAATAAAATAAAATTTCAGCCCAGCGGTGGGGATAGGTTTCGCGAGTGTAGACTTGACAGGCGCTGTGATAGCAGCCGATCGCGCTTTCCATGTGAGACAAGTTTTCCGCCTCCGTCAGTTGCGAATAAGCCCTGCCGAGATAAATTTGCAGCATTGCCCAGCGGTTGGGATATGCCTGCCTGGTGTAGACTTCGCCCGCATTTTGATAGCAGGCGATCGCGCTTTTGAGGTTGCGGTTTTTTTCCCCTTTGACGTGTTCGCAGAAAGCGCGGCCGAGGTAGGCACACAGCATTGCCCAGCGTTCGGGAGATTTTTGGCGGTTGCAAAACAGCAAAGCATTTTGATAGCAGGCGATCGCCATTTCCAAATTTTCGGCTTTTTCCCCTTTCACCCGCCGACTGTAGATCCTACCGAGGTAAGTTTGGATCGAAGCCCAGACTTCGGGAAATTTGATGCGGGTGTAGACTTGTAAAGCATTTTGATAACAGCCGATCGCCATTTCCATATTTTCCACCGGATCGCCTTTGATGCGATCAACAAACACCCGGCCCAAATTCCTTTGAGTCGTCGCCCACTGCTGCGGAAAAGCTTCCCGAGTCCGCACCTGCAAAGCTCTCTGATAGCACGTAACCGCGTATTCGAGATTTTCAGCTCGGTTGCCCTGCAGCAACTCGCAGTAAGCATTTGCCAAATTATTTTGAGTTGTGGCCCAACGCCGGGGAAACACCTTGCGGTTGTAGACTTGCAAAGCATTGTGGTAGCAAGCGACTGCCAGTTCCAGATTTTGGGCTCGGTTGCCCCGCAGTCGGCGGCTGTAAGCACGGCCGAGATTGTTTTGAGTGCTCGCCCACTCTTGCCCGAAAGGCTCGCGGGTGCGAACTCGCAGCGCGTTTTGATAGCAGGCGATCGCCTGTTCTAGATTGTCTGCCGGATCTCCCCTGAGACGCTCGCTGTAAGCGTTGCCCAGATTGTTTTGCAGCGTCGCCCACTGTTCCGGGTACTGTTCGGGCGTGCGTACTTGTAGGGCATTTTCAAAGCAAGCGATCGCCTGTTCGATATTTTGAGCCTTATCACCTTTGGGACGATCGCTATAAGCGTTGCCCAGATTGTTTTGCATCACCGCCCATTCTTGGGGGAAGTCTTTGCGGGTAAACACCTTAGCAACTGTTTCGTAACCGGCAATTTCGATTTCCAAGTTATGAGCCTTGCTGCCGAGGGGAAACCGCCCAATTTTGTTGCTCAGATTGCCGATTAACGCTGCAATGCGCCTAGTCTCGGATTCTGTGGCTGCAGGGAGCACTAAAATGGCCCAGTGGCGCAGCAGTTGTGCGAAATTCTGGTCGAGTTTGTCTAAATTGTTTCTCAGCAGCGAGTATAGGTGCTGCGAATCCGCGCCGCGCGCCACTGCCTGCAATACTTCTGCTAAAAAAGCCAGATAGGCTGCCCCGGTTGCGGGCAATTTATAATTCCCTTTTGCAGATTCTAAGGGTGCGATCGCCCTTTGGAAAAATTTTGCAGCTTTCAGCAAGCTTTCTCGCGTCAGTGCCACTTCTTCCAAATAAAGCGTTTGCACGAACCCAAAGTCGATCGACTTTGGGTTCGTCCTCAAAATCAAATCTATTCCTGAGTCGCCAGGATTTTCCAGCAGCGCTTGGAGCATATTAACATCAGTTTTGCGACGCTGTTCGTCCATCGTGCATTCCGCCAAACTATTAACCATAGGAGCGCTGCTTCCGTGCAACCAATTAAATCCAGAAATCGGGAAATTTGAATCCCTAATTCTATTTACCCTCCTTTCGACTTAAAATCAATGGTAGGTGTGACTTGTTCAACCTAAATGAGTAGTAATATTCAAGGATTGCTAGCCTAACCCCCTTGTTAGTATAACTGAGTACACTTTTTGAAGCATCAATCAAGAAGAGTTGACGATCAAATAACTCTCTTAGCAAAATATCCAACCAATTGAACTCGCTGCGACACAAATTTTTGTCTGCTTGACAAGGACTAACGGGACTTAGACATTTTAAGGCCCCTTTAGGGCTGAAAACCTATCTGGACAAGCAAAATAGGTTGATGACCTAAAAACGCCTGAAACCTTTGTACATACTAGATTTATGCCTATTCGAGCTAAAAGTCTTTCTAGCTCTGGGTTTGACGCCATTTTAGCTTCTGTTTTTGTCTAAGTCCTGCTCATTAGCTTGATATAGTTTTACAATAGGTCTAAATATAGTCGTCTTCAAAGGACTTACATCGGCTTGCGGCCACGCAGGTACAAAGAAGCTGGGCTTCATCAAGAAACCCAGCTTCTAGTGTATGATTTATCAATCAGGAATCTGCTGTAAGTTTCTATCGCCACAATACTTGACCAATCTTAATATAGGCAGGAGAATTTGCAAGGAGCACACAAAAAGATTTATGGAAAGCGACTAGCTGTTACTTTGGAGAACGAGTGGAAGAGGGACGAGTTCTCGCAATAGCTACGTATGTTGATCGGCGACGCATTTGTTTTCTGCTCAAGGGAAAAACAATAGGTCAATGGGTTCCCGAAGAATCTTTATACGGATCTGTTTCCTCCGTAAAAGCCGAAAAAGAAACTCAAAAAGAAGCCAAAGATGATGTGAATACACTGATAAAAATTGTCAAAGAGCATAAACAAATTGTTGAAACCCAAAGCGTCCACATCCCAGAGATATCATTTTTCCTACAAACAATTATTAGTGGGCTTGAATTTGGAGCAAAACTTGTCGTAGATCCTCTATCTTTCTCATATAAAGTGGTTATTACTAATTTGCTAGAAGCCCTACCATCATTAGTAATTGCGGTTAAAAATAAAATATTGAAGGAGGTTAATGAAATATGGAGTCGAGCTTGGAAATAAAGGGTTTTGACCACACTAATTAAAGGTGAAAAAGTTAATTTTAGTACATCTAAGAAAATAGTAGATCAGTTAAGGATTGACTATCCTGATGAAACCAATCATCAACTTGCAGAACGCATTGTTTTTGAGAAGGCTGTGTATACAAGCATTACCGGTTTTATACAAGGCTTAAGTAGAAGTTGTGCAGGTAAGCTTCCCGAAGCAATTAGTGATTTTATTGCAGGGAATAAAGAATTTGAAACTCTGCATCAATTACTCAATAGTCGTCTAGTTAATTTTTTTGATACCAATAGCTTGCTGGTAGAGATGATTTACCAAATTTCTCTTATTTATGGTATGGAAAGCGGTGAAGGTGATATTTTAGTCATTTTAGGTGCTTCCTTTACCAAACCAAGTGCTGATTTCTTGGGAATGCAATTCTTGATTGGTTCAGTCTCTGATATAAATCCGCTAGTACCACCAGTCAAAAATATGTTGGTATTTATGGAAGTGGGTAACATTGCTATTAATTACTATAAAGCTAAAAAAGAAACTGGTAAGATGCCAATAGATTCCTTAGAAGCTTTATTATCATTAGAGAATCAAGCGTTTGCTTATTTAAAAGAAACATCGTCAAAAGGCCGCGAACTAGAGCAAGTTTTAGCTAATGCTATTTCCGTTGAGGCAGTTGCTGTTCCACAATTATTTTCGGCTACAAGCTAAATTGTTGAGAGAGTACAGCGGATTGTAACTTGATAGGTACTTCTATAAGGCGAGAGGTTTTTTTTCCTCTGGTTGTACCTATGCGACAGCAAGCCGCTGTAAGCGATAAGAGTGGGGTTAAAACCCCACTCCGGGTGAGGAAACTAACTAAGCTAGAGTATTTCCCAAGGAAACGATCGCACTTTCTACTGCTTCTAAAGCCCGATCGACTTCTGCAGCAGAGACAATCAGAGGCGGCACAAATCTCAGCACTTTCGGCCCTGCGGGAACCAAGAGCACTCCTGCAGCGATCGCAGATTTGACGATATCACCCGAAGTAAGTTCGATGTCAGCTTGCAATTCCATCCCGACAATCAAACCCCAGCCGCGCACCTCAGCAATCAAATGCGGAAATGTGGCCGCCAGCTTGTTGAGGCCAGCTTTCAACTGTTCCCCGCGCTGCTGCACGTTTTCCAGAAGGTTTTCCCGTTCTAAAGTTTGGCACACGCACAAAGCGACAGCACAGACAAAAGGATTGCCGCCGAAAGTGCTGGCGTGACTTCCCGGTTCAAATACATCGCAGGAAGATTTGCACAGCATAGCGCCGATCGGGATACCGCCACCCAATCCTTTGGCAGACGTAAAGATATCCGGTTCAATGCCGAGGTTTTCGTAGCCCCAGTATTTGCCGCTGCGTCCCATCCCGACTTGCACTTCATCAAGAATGAGCAAAATTCCTTTTTCGTCGCAAATTTCCCGAATTCGCTGGAAGTAGGCGATATCTCCGGGGCGAACTCCGCCTTCACCTTGCAGCGCTTCCAGCATAATTGCTGCTACTTGGCGTTCGTCTTTGTCGAGTTGCTCGATCGCACTTTCGATCGCACTAATATCGTTATAAGGCACGTAGTGAAATCCCGGCACCAAGGGGCTAAAACCCTTCTGATATTTAGGCTGTCCCGTTGCCGTAATCGTCGCCAAAGTCCGCCCGTGGAAACTCGCAACGGCGGTAATGATTGTCGGATTCGAGATATTTAATTTTTCGTGGGCGTACTTGCGGGCGAGTTTAATTGCCGCTTCATTAGCTTCCGCACCGGAGTTGCAAAAGAAGGCTCTGTCAGCGCAAGAATGGTCTACAAGCCACTTCGCCAGCTCGCCCTGTACGGGGATATAATAAAGGTTAGAAACGTGGTGCAGGGTCTGAATCTGCTTAGTTACCGCTGCAATCATTGCCGGGTGGGCGTGTCCCAGAGTGCAGGTAGCAATACCCGCGACAAAATCGAGATATTCGCGGCCCTCGGTATCCCAAACGCGGCAGCCGAGGCCCCGTTCTAGGGCGATCGCAAAACGCCCGTAAGTCGTCATTACATAGCTGTCGAAGCTCTCAGAACTGAAGGGATTGGCTTCGGCTTGCACGTTTGGTTCTTTTAGTAAGGTTTCTGGACTCACGCATCGCTCCTTAAAAGATCATATGTAGACCTTGATTGTACGGTAAAAATCCAGCTTCGCGGTGCAGGCTGTTAGTTTTGTCATAAAATCATAACAGTAACATCAATTAATCCCTCAAAAATCTACTGATGAGTTATTACATTTCTCCTAGCTTTCTCGATCGCGTTGCGGTGCACATCACAAAAAACTTTTTAAATTTGCCCGGAGTAAGAGTCCCCTTAATTTTAGGAATTCACGGCCGCAAAGGAGAAGGCAAAACTTTTCAAACCGAACTGGTTTTTCGGCGGATGGGCTTTGAACCGGTGATGATCTCTGGCGGAGAATTAGAAAGTCCAGATGCGGGAGATCCGTCGCGTTTAATTCGCTTGCGCTACCGGGAAGCTGCGGAGCAAATTCGGGTGCGGGGCGAGATGTGCGCCATTTTTATTAACGATTTGGATGCCGGTGCTGGCAGGTTCGATACTACTACTCAATATACCGTCAATACTCAGATGGTGAATGCCACTCTGATGAATATTGCCGACAATCCAACTAATGTGCAGTTACCGGGAAGTTATGACAGCACGCCGCTGCATCGAGTGCCGATTATTGTCACCGGAAATGATTTTTCTACGCTGTACGCGCCGCTGATTCGCGACGGGCGGATGGAAAAGTTTTATTGGGAACCCAGCCGGGATGATAAAATTGGGATTGTTGGGGGAATTTTTGAGTCTGACAAATTGTCGAAAACTGAGATTGTCGGGTTAGTCGATAATTTTCCCGATCAGGCGATCGACTTTTTTAGCGCTTTGCGATCGCGCATTTACGACGAACAAGTCCGCACATTCATTCACAAAATAGGAATCGAGCGAGTTTCCAAACGTTTGGTAAACAGTACAGAAGCACCGCCCGATTTCCACAACCCAGATTTCAGCCTCGCTCGTTTATTAGAAATGGGTGGTTTGATGGTGGGTCAACAAAAGCGGATTCAGGAAATGCGCTTAGTAGATGAATACAACCAATCGCGACTGTTCAACGTTCAAGGAACCGTCAATGTTCCCGCAGCCACGCCAACGCAAAATCAATTAAACGACCCGGATTCCAAATATTATAAGGCTTACGTCGAGCCAAGTTCTGAAGGTGGTAACGGTCATGCGGCGCGACTGAGTTCCGAGGTATTGGAACAAGTAAAGCAGTTATTAGCAAGAGGCTGCAAAATTGGCATGGAATATGCAGACAATCGCCGATTTAAGACTGGTTCTTGGCAAAGTTGCGCGACAATTAAAACTGCACAGGAAAAAGATGTGGTTGCATCTTTGGAAACTTGTTTATCCGAACACGGCGGCGAATACGTGCGGCTGATTGGTATCGATCCAAAAGTCAAGCGGCGGGTTGTTGAAACCATTATTCAGCGGCCAAAGTAGGGTAAGCTGTTACGCATTTAAATATCATATTCGGGGCGGGCCAGGAGCATCGCCCCACAAGAACTTGATGGTTTATTGATATACAATAGACCTTCTCAACTCCCAAACTCTAGTATCTTAAAATTATCTGCGTTCATCTGTGTTGCATCTGCCTTACATCTGCGGTTGGTCTATCAATCAAAGATTCATCCAATAAGTCTATTGTGCAAAAATTTATCAAAGGTTGCCCGATCGCACATAGCAACTTGAGCACCCACTTTAGTTGTGCACAGAGCGCCCGCTGCTGCGCCCCACCGCACCGCCTCTGACAAGGACAGACCGGCATCTAATGCGGAGGCCAACCCGCCGTTAAAAGCATCGCCAGCAGCCACAGTGTCGATCGCCTCTACAACAAAAGCGGGTACAAAAAAGGTTTCATCCGCAGTAACAGCAACAGCCCCCCGATCGCCCAATTTGACAATAACATTCTTGACGCCGCGCTCCTGCAACTGTTTGGCAGCTACAATCGCTGTTTCGGTGTCATTCACCCGAAAACCGACTAACTGGCTGGCTTCCACTTCATTCGGCGTGATAATGTCAATTAGCGGATAAAGTTCCAGTGGCAAATCCGCCCTAGCCGGTGCTGGATCGAGAATAACTCGCACCCCCGCTTGATGAGCAGCTTTCGCAGCTTTTTGGACAACTTCCAGGGGAATTTCTAACTGTAACAGCAAAGATGTAGCTCCTGTTAAAAGTTTTTTGAGACGTTCTATATCTGCTTCACCGACATTGTGATTCGCGCCCGGAATCACAATAATATTATTTTGACCTGTCTCGTCTACGGCGATAATTGCCACTCCTGAATGAGTGTTTTGGTCTATTAATACATTGTCTGTACTTAAACCATAAGATTGTAAATTAGTCAATAATTCTTCAGCAAATTTATCGTTGCCGACGCGACCGATGATGTTGGTAGAAGTGCCGAGACGGGCGGCCGCGACAGCTTGATTTGCTCCTTTACCGCCGCCGGCTGTGAAAAAATTGCTACCGATGATAGTTTCCCCTGGCTGCGGCAACCGGGGAGTTTTTGCTGCTAGGTCGATGTTGATACTGCCGAATACGATGATGGTCATAAATTATTCAATTTGGTAATTGGTAAGCTGTAGTGCATTTAATTTGTAAACTACTTTTTACTTAAACTCTTGTGGCGCGGGCAGGAGAGCCCGTGGCGATCGAGCTTCAATTTAAATGCCAAATAGTTTAATTGGTAATTGGTAATTTGTAATTCTCCCACTCTCCCATTCTCCCCCTCTCCCCCTCTCCCTCTCTCCCACTCTCCCTCTCTTCCTTAAGACGTGCTAGAACAGTTATGGTCTTCACAGGTCAATTCAATGGCTGCAATTACTCTCGATCGCAATCCCTGTGTCCTGCTAGTTGAAACAGACGAAGTTCTCGCCGGACACTTGAGTCTAGACTTAAAATCCTCCGGCTACGAACCGGTAGTGGCTTCTAATACCGCCACAGGCCAACATTTAGCCCGTGAATTGCAGCCAGCTTTGATTGTAATCGATCGGATACTTGGCCCTGAGTCGGGGCTGTCGCTGTGTTCTTACCTCAGAAGTATTGGCAATCGGGTGCCGGTGCTGCTATTGGTCGGTCGTGATACAGTTGACGATCGCGTAGCTTGTCTGGAAGCTGGCGCGGACGATTATTTTCTCAAACCTTACCGCACTGACGAGTTTTTGCAGTTGGTGCGCTTGTATTTGCAGCCGGATAACACCAGCAACGAACAATTGAGGTTTGGCGATTTAGTTTTGGATTTGGCCTCTAGGCGGGCCCTGCGGAATGGACGGGCGATCGACCTGACGATGAAGGAATTTGAGCTGCTAAAGTATTTGATGGAACATCCCCGCGAGGTTTTGACTCGGGAACAAATTCTGGAAAATGTTTGGGGTTACGACTTTTTGGGCGAGTCGAATGTGATTGAGGTTTACATCCGCTATCTGCGCCTCAAGATTGAAGATGAGGGCGAAAAGCGCTTGATTCAGACGGTGCGCGGTGTTGGCTATGTGATGCGGGAAGCTTGAAGTCAGTTGACAGTTGACAGTTGTCAGTTGCCAGTTGTCATCACTCAACGCAGTTAACAGTCAACAGTCAACAGTCAACAGTCAACAGTCAACAATCTAAAATTAAAAATCTTAAATCATTATGAGTTATTTCGCTACTTTCCTAAATATTGGGGTAATTGTATTTTTGCTGGGATGTTCGCCGACTTTACCGATCGCGAATGCTGGTGCTACTGGTATTTTGGCGGCTCAGTCTCCGACGGCGACAACATCGGGTCAAGTGCTGCCTGTTTCTGCTAGAGCTCGGATAGCCGATCGCCCGTTAGCGGAGCCCTCGAAGAGGATCGAACTCGAAGTGGCGAAAACACCGGAACAGCAGGCTATGGGTTTAATGTACAGAACTTCTTTGCCAGATGACAGAGGAATGCTGTTTGAGTTTAAACCGGCGCGGCAGGTCAATTTTTGGATGAAAAATTGCCAGATTTCTCTGGATATGATTTTTCTGCGGGATGGAGTTGTGGAAGCCATCGCAGCAGAAACACCTCCTTGTACTGCTGATCCTTGTCCTACCTACGGGCCCAATACTGCTGTCGATCGAGTGATCGAACTCCGGGGCGGGCGGGCTGCTGAACTCGGTGTCAAAGTGGGCGATCGTATTGAAATCGAGTTTTTCCAGTAAAACTTCGGACTCTTTCAGTAAAACCTGCAAAAAGACACAATCCCCGGTTCCCATCGCCCAGAGAGCCCCTACCTTCGGAATACCGGAGAAAATTTAGAAACTTTACAAAAATTGATTAAATCTGTTAAGATATTAATGTAAGATTCAGTACAAACACCGAAAGATTTGCTACGATGTCGATCTCAGTCAGTCAGGACTTGAGCTTGTTTCCGGAAGCTGTAGATTCTTGGTCGCAGGTATGAGACGAGTCAGCGACTCGTTACCAATCCTGAGAGACGATACTCAGCCTCAAGGTGTAGCAACACGAAAAGAAATTCTCTGGAAGTTCTGGCGATCGAGCTAAACCTATCTAAAGTAATATGCTACGAGCCAAGTTAATTGGCGGTAATTGGCAAACTTAACTTCTGGTAGCAGTTTCGGGTTTGATCGAAATATCTAATTTTGCCGAAGTAGATTTGCGGATTCTGCATTTTGGCAGATGAAGTTAAACTCTGAACTTGGTTTAGTAGTTTTAGGTAGCAGAATTTATTCTGATTCGCGCTGCAAAGATGCCGAGGTATTCAGTTTAGGTTCGATCGCGATCACTCTTTCGATCGGGCCGACATCAGCAAAATTGCAAAACCTTTCACTTTTTGGGAAAGGTTAGCTTTACAGTAGCACTCAGAATTACGTTTGGCAGTTCAACCGCTAATACTGTTTTAACAGCTATGCACGGTTAAAAGACAGATTTAAAACTGGCTTATTACTAATCACAAACATCAGGTTCACATCAGAAAATGGTGTCCTATACTTGGAGACAAAATGACATGGCACCCGCTACTTACACTAAATTAATTCGATTTTTACAAGAAGATTTGGCGATTTCTCCCGCTTCAATAGCCGTAGCCGAACGTCGCGGCGACAAACAGCGGCAGCGCGATAAAGACCCGAATTCGTTGCCGATGGTTCTGTGGCAGTACGGTTTAGTCACTCTCGATCAGTTGGATAAAATCTTTGATTGGTTGTCCGAAGCATATTAAAAGGATTTTAGATTTTAGATAATAAAATCCAAAATCCAAAATGCTTTAATAACTTAGATTAAGATTCTGCCAAAAGTTTCGCAGCAGCGGCAACGCCGGCACCAGGAGTATAGCCTTCATGGCCCAATTCTTGCAATACGACTTCCAAGGCGGAAATAGCTGCTAGAATATCGCGATCGCACACAAAGCCCAAATGACCGATTCGGAAGATTTTACCTTTCAAATGGTCTTGTCCATCGGCTAGAGCAATATCAAATCTCTTTCTCATCAAAGTCCGCACTTTTTGAGCATCTACAGATTCAGGCGGCATCACCGAAGTAATCGCAGGGCTGGCTGCACCGTCAGCCGCGAACAACGGCAAACCTAAAGCTTTTACAGCAGCGCGAGTAGTTGTCATCAACCGTTTGTGCCGCGCGAAAACGTTTTCTAACCCTTCGGCTTTCATCATCTGCAATGTTACTTGCAGTCCAAAAAACATATTGACCGGCGGAGTAAAAGGAGTGGTATTTTTGGCAGCGTCTTTGCTATATTTGCCCAAATCCAAATAATAGCGGGGCAGCGTCGCAGTTTTGTAAGCTTTCCAAGCTTTCGGGCTGACGGCCACAAAACCCAAACCAGGGGGAATCATGTAAGCTTTCTGAGAACCAGAAGCAATCACGTCAATTCCCCAAGCGTCCATCGGTACATTCGCAGCGCCTAAACTGGTGACAGCATCGACCATGATTAAAGCTTCGCCGTGGGCTTTGACGTGGCGGTTGATGGTTTCGAGGTCGTTGAGAACGCCCGTGGAGGTTTCCGAGTGGGTGATGATGACAGCTTTGATTTGCTTTTCTGTATCAGCTTCCAGTTTTGCGCGGAAATTTTCGGGGTCTAATTGTTGGCCCCACTCGGCTTTGATGATTTCGACATTTAAACCGTAGGCTTCTGCGACTTCGGCCCAGCGTTCGCCAAATTTACCGTTGGTGCCGACCAAAACTCGATCGCCCGCACTCAAGAAATTAATTATCCCAGCTTCCATCGCGCCGGTACCAGAAACGGTCAAACTCAGCACGTCACTTTTGGTTTGGTGCAGCCATTTGAGGTTTTCGGTACATTCTCCAAAAATCGCGTCAAATTCCTTGCTGCGGTGGCCCATCGGGTGTTTAGCCATCGCCAGCAAAGCCGCTTCGGGCACCGGTGTCGGGCCGGGAATCATCAGCATTAATTTGTTGTCCATAATCCTGTCCTAACTTTTTCTGTGGGAGTTAATAGAATAAATCAAAAACTGAAACTTTAAAGTCTGCACTCTAAGTTTTTTAACTTTTAATTTTTAACTCCCGTAGAGTTAGTTTCATTTAAAGACCAGCGGTATTCTACCGCTAAGTTCGATCGCTGGCAGCTTTGTTCTAATTGCTTTTGAATCGCCAGGGCTTTGCGGAGTGTAATAATAAGTTGGTGAACTTGTTGCTGCTGCGGCGATTGTGGACTAACAGCAAACATTGTTTTGCGTTCTAACAATTGAAGTAGCAATTCATAATGAATGTACGAAGGCAGGGGAATTGGCTCCATGAAAGCTAAAATACCTCAGCGAACAGACACCCCATTGCAATTGCATGGGGCATCGCAGGTGGACATTAGATGCCTGATTTTTATCGGTTTGCTAGCCGTACAAAAACCCCAGCTTTGCCGATCGATTTTTCGGGGCTGGGTGCGTTGGCTGCGCTAAATTTCGCGATCGACTAACCAGAGCGAATAGATTTAATTGGTTTTTTGCCAGCTATTTCTATGAAATATAGCTGCGAATGCTAATTTTTCATAAATTAAGCGCCTGAGTCGATACAGGCCAGAAATGCTGATTATTTACATACTTAATCATTTTCTATCAGAATTCAGGGGTGTTTGTCAAGCGGTCTGGCCTTTTAGGTTTGCGGATGAGCCTTGGCTAGGGAGGCTAAAGCAGCGCCCGGATCCGGCTGTTTGACTAGGGACTCGCCGATGAGGACGGCTTGGACTCCGGCGCTGGCCACTCGGTTCAGGTCGTCTGCTGTGTGGATTCCTGACTCGCTGACGGTGAGGATGTTTTTTGCTTGGATGTCGGTTTGGCGATCGGCTAATAGTTGACCGGTGGTTTCTAGGCTGACGGAAAAGTTTTCTAGGTTGCGGTTGTTGATGCCGATTAATTCGACACCTTGTAGGGTTAATACTCGATCGAGTTCTTCGAGTGTGTGAACTTCGATTAAAGCTGTCATGCCCAAAGTCTTGACAATTTTTACAAAGTATTGTAAGTCTTTGTCAGATAGAATGCCGGCGATTAAAAGTACGGCATCTGCGCCGTGAATGCGGGCGAGATAGATTTGGTAGGGATAGATAATAAACTCTTTGCAAAGTAGCGGCAATTCGACGGCGGCACGGATTTTAGCGAGGTTGTCGAAGCTACCTTGAAAGAACTTTTCATCGGTGAGTACGGAGATGCAGCTAGCGCCGTTTTGTTGGTATGCTAGGGCGATCGCCACGGGGTCGAAATCTTCACGAATTACCCCTTTGCTGGGGGAAGCTTTTTTGACTTCGGCGATGATTGCGGGTGTGGTTTTACCGTTTTTGAGCGCGCCGAGGAAGTCGCGGATGGGGGGCGCAAAGGGGAGTCTTTTGTGGAGTTCGGCTAGCGGCGTGCGATCGCGCTTTTGGGCTACTTCTGCCTCTTTTTGCCAGACGATTTCTTCGAGGATGTGGCGGGGTTCGGAGTCAGGTACAGCGATTTCGTAGCTGAGGTAGAGTACGGAGACTGAGGTGCTGGGGGGACGGCGGCGGATTGGAAGCATGATAGGGGGGATTAAGGGCGATCGCGACAAGTTTACAACTATTATATAATAGAAGTCTTTATCTGGCAATTTCTCAACCAATTTTTAAGATAGTATTTACCATAGAAGTAGGGGAAGTGTTATTAAGAAATCAAATTATTAAACTGCTTGTTTTTGATAAAAAAAGTTAGGCAATACTTCAATGGATACCCGATTGAGATACCAAGAAATCATCAAAACCATACTTCGGGAACACGCTAACTTTCGCAATACTATACCTGACGGCTATCAGTCTCAAATTTTATTTGATGATGAACGAGGAGGCTACTTAGTCTTGGATATTGGTTGGAATGAGAACAAGTACCTTCACGCTACACCAATTCACATCAATTTAATTGGCGATAAAATCTGGATTCAATATGATGATACGGAAGAAGGAGTGGCTACCGATTTACTAGCAGCAGGTGTTCCTAAAGAAGATATTGTACTCGGTTTTAGGCATCCTCAAGTGCGGCAATATACTGAATTCGGAACTGGTTTGAGTGGTAAAGATGAAGGAATTGTTGCTGAATCTGCTGTTGTGCGATCGGCCTAAGTCGATAAATTATTCGGCAATTGAAATCGCGTCTAAACAAACGAAGTTTGCTTGGGCGGACTAAGAGATATGAAAGATTGTAATTAATTAAATATAAACAAACTCGGATTGACATCAAAAAACTTTCCCAAAGCCTCAGCTTGTTTTTTGGTAATTTCTAGCTGGTTATTAATGATTTGAGTTACTATCTCAAGTGTGTCCATAATTTCTACTAAATCCGCTGGCTCTAGATTTCTAGCATCCATCAAATGAAGAAGTCTTGAGTGGGGCGTTGAAGCATTTATTTGATAATGCGTTTCTTCAAAATCTTCAATTAGTTTGACTAATAGTTCTAGGAGGGTATCTTCTTCGGGGGTTAGATTGTTCCGAGAAAGCAAGCTTTCAACTATTTCTAAAAATATTTCGTTTTCATCTTCATTTTTGATAATGCGAGGTTGATATTGAGATAGCAAGCTGCTGTACCTGTCGGAGTCAAAAGTAAGGGTCATTTTTCCAGTTGTTTTTGTCATATTCTGCATGATTCAAAATGTACTTGATATAAACAATCTGCTTTTGATAGTTAAGACTTACAATTAAGCGATATTTATTTCCTTTGACATTGAAAATTGTAAAATTTCCAACTGCTTCAGCTTGAGGATAAATAGTTTGAACTTCAATAAGTTTATTCCAGTTGGCTTGACTAACAATTTTGTACCAATCATCGAGGGCTTCGCAGGAATCAGCATGATTTTGGCAGTAGTCTCTTAATTTTTTGCGACTGATAACGTGCATTTAGCGATCGTTCAGATGTTTTGCAGATACCTAATTCTATCAGATTTAAGTGCGATCGGCTAAAACCCCAATTTTACTAAAAGGGCGATCGGGCTTCTTGTTCTATTTTGGGGAATAGTTCGTTTTGAGATACTCTTTTAGTACGGGTGCAAGGGTGAAAAATGTGCGATCGCCCTCCGGGATTTTTTCAATTAATGAACGCCGTCCCAAGGATTGCATCACTTTCAAAAATTGCGATCGGGATAATCGCATATTCTCTGGCACTTTTGAGATGGAAACTGGCGCGGTTTCACTCGCTAGCCATGACATTACCTCTTTTTCTGACTCGGATAAGCGATTAAATGGCTGATGCAGTAAAGATTCTAAATCCCCTAAAAATAGTGAATCGTCAGACAAAAATTCCGATAGGCTGCCGTCAAATAAATCTTGAATCATTGTCGCAACTATTTTCAACCACAAGGGATTGCCTTTGTATTGTTCAATTAGTTCTGACCATTTTTCATGTTCAGCCAAACCTTTTTCTCTGAGGATTTCCCCCGCTTCACTACCTAAACCATTCAGTTGTAACGATCGCACTGGTTGGTTTTTGCCTTCTAATACGGCAATTTCTCTGGGTGTTTCCCAACTAAGCAACACTAAGCAACTGTTGTGAGATAATTCTGCTACTTGTCGAAATAGCGTGCCGTAATCTTCGTATCCAGGTTTGTAATCACCAGCGAGTTGTCCGCTGCTATTTACCATTTGTACGTCATCGAGTATCAGCAGACAGCGGTATTTTTGCAAGTATTCCAGTAGGGGCAATCCCCCCGTGGTTGCCCCTTCTTCTGGGGAGTGGGCGGGCACGGGGGCACCGCCCCTACAGAATAATTGAATTATATTTGTTTGAAGTATTGACAGGGGTGGAGATGTGGCGAGACTTCGCCAGATGACGAAATCAAATTCATATTTGATTTGTTGGACAAGTTGTGCGGCGAGTGCGGTTTTGCCAATGCCGACTATGCCGTGTATGGCGAGTAGGCGGATGTTTTCTTGTAAAATCCACTGTTTGAGGGTGGCGAGTTCGGATGTGCGATCGTAGAAAATGCCAGATTTAGGCATTTCAGCTAAGAATTGACGCACTTTGGGTTCAGTGTTGGCTTTGTTTAGAACT
The DNA here is from genome assembly GCF_036701775.1 of Microcoleus sp. N9_A2. NCBI lineage: Bacteria > Bacillati > Cyanobacteriota > Cyanophyceae > Oscillatoriales > Microcoleaceae > Microcoleus > Microcoleus sp. N9_A2. Next base: position 77,900 of record NZ_JAUBRH010000001.1, read on the forward strand.
TCTTCCTCAATTGGTGAATTGGGTAATTTTGGGGAATGTGAATTATTTTCACAGAAGTTGACTTCACCAATTTGTACAATATCTTTATTGAAGTTCCACCAGAGATTTGAGAATTTTACTTGCTCCAATCTGACTCTAAAATTTCCTTTATTGACTTCTTCGCCTAATACTTCTGATAGTAGCTTCCATAATTCAGATGCAATATCCTTGACATGGCCTTCAGTACAGTGAGATTCATCGGCTATTTTTGAGTATTTCAGACCTTGCAAAGTTCCCCGCAGTATCACTTCTTGCAGATTGTCTAAGTGTTTTCCCGTATTGATAAAAACTAGGTCGTCGGCAAGTTTTAAGACTTCTTGAACGTCCATAGGTCGGGTTAATGCTGGGGTTTTGCCTATTATATCCTACTCGATCCTACTTTTTCCGACCCGATCGAGTTTGTCCAGCTTTTTCTGGCGTGGGTAAATGGCAAATGATATAAAAGTGCTTACTTTATCCGACTTTTTCCGACTGGACAAGACTGAGATTTTAGAGTCACAATCATATTTAAGAGGCACTATTATAGCTTTCCCATAGGAAAAAAATGACTACACAAGCATTATCCCTCCCCCAAGCAAACTTAGAAATGGTTCTCTGGCAAGTAGATGCCGATTCAATGAGTAGTAGCGATTTGTATGTCTGGTTAAATGATCTCGGCTTGCCCCACGAAGTCACCATCAGATTGCACGAGTTGGCTACCTACACGAAAAAATCTGGTAACAAAGTTTTGGCTGTAGGGAAAATTATTCTGCTCAAAATTATCGAGTTTGTCAAGGCACATCCTAATTTAGCTACAGGCATTGCTCTAGGAGCTGCTGTGGGGTTATTGGCAAGTTCAGTACCAATTATAGGCCCAGTGTTAGCGCCATTGGCAGCAGTGCTAGGTATAACTGTTGGTGCGATCGCTGGACATAGACTAGATCAAGGCTACCGTCAAGTAGATGGGATAGTTGGAGTAGCACAAGACATTATTGAACTCGCCAAATTGTTTTTTCAACTACTGATTGATGTTTTTAATGCAGTTTTTCGCAACGTTATCACTGCTTAAATAAGAAAATTTGAAACAATCAGGAGGTTTAATATGTCAGGAAATAAAACCCTAACTAAGGAGCAAATCCTTAAAGCGATCGAGGAATTGGCCAAAAATCCTCATGATAAGTTAGGAATTTTAGCTGAGATTGGGATTGGTGTGGTAGGTGCTGGTGCTGCTGCGGGTGCTGTTGCGGCTTTCGGCGGTACATCCATATTATTTGGGCTAATAGCGGTTGCACCCCCAGTAGGATTGGTTGTTGGCGCTGCTGCTTTAGGTGCAGCAGCTCTCGTTGGAGCAAAGAGGATCATCGATGGCAATTTCAACGAAGGGAAAAAAGCAGCAATGCTCGACCAGTTAAAAGAACAGCTAAAAGAGGTTGAAGCAAAAGAAAGAGCATCTAAGGTTAGAGACAGTGACAAGACAAAATTTATCGTTTCCTTGAAAGAACCAGTTAGGCTTAATCTAATTACCCCTCAAAGGGCTCAGGATTTAATGAGGGCTGTCGAAAGTGGTCAAATACCTATCACAGAGGCAATTAAGATGGTTCAGGCTATAGTTGAAGCAGCTAAACCCCAGTAGTCTTTTAAATCCACGACCTGAGAATGCTAAGCATAGGCTATGTTGTTCTGGTATTTATGATAATTGACTTAGCTGCTGAAAAAGCGATCGCCCTTATATGATTGAAGTGCGATCGCTCTTTGGGATAATCAAAGAATCCCGATCGCAGACAAGCCAATGGAATCTCTTGAATGCAGTAACTGTGACAAATCACAAAATTTGGGATGAACTTGCTAAACTATTAGCACTCCTAGCCCTAAATCACCTCATCGAGAAACATCTAGAATCCTGCAATTACAAAATACGCGGTTATTGGGATGACAATAAGTTTTATGAAGAAATAGCTTTCATTCATCCCATCTATGCTGAGTTGATAGGTCGATCGATCGGCACAAACATTATCAACAATCATCCGACTTCTGACTGGATTAAGCTTAAATTTTTACTCAAAGCAGATTTATCTGCTAGCAAAAACAACCTAGTTAGCGATGATGACGATGAGGAAATTGGCGAACTAACTCTGATTTTAGATACGAATCAGACAGTTATTGATGAAAACTGGCTAATTGATGTCGAATCTCCTTTTGTTGTTGCCAAAAGTCAGCCGGATTTGCAGCAGACAAGCTAGTTTGCTAATATGTCTGATTTGACATATAATCTAAAAAAACCTAAAATATAGATGGTAGATTCGGAAAGCAAACCCCTTGTCTGGCTTAGTGGGGAAGTAAAAACACCGCCTTTTTCTACTGAGGCGCGTATTCAAGCCGGATTTTTCCTGCGAAAGCTACAGGATGGCGAAAGCCTATCCATGCCTTTCTCTCGCCCTATGCCAAGCATCGGAGCTCATTGTCACGAGATCCGTCTAGCCGATTCAGGGACAAGCAAGGATTGGCGCATCATTTATCGAATAGACGTAGATGCTATCATTATACTCGATGTCTTTAACAAAACTACGAACAAAACACCGGATTTTATCATTGAAAAATGTAAAAAACGGTTGAAACAATACGACCAAATTTGAATTGATATCAGGAAGGTATTTTTATGGACACAGCTAAACGCCAACGCCTACAAGCAGCAGGATGGACTATCGGAACAGCAGAGGAATTTCTAGGACTTTCAGCAGAAGAAACAGCCTTCATAGAAATGAAACTTGCACTGAGTAAAGCCATCAAACAAAACCGGATTAACCAACAGATGACGCAGCACGAACTTGCTCAAAGAATTAAGTCCAGCCAATCAAGAGTTGCTAAAATAGAAGCTGGCGATCCTTCCGCTTCCCTCGATCTCCTGATTCGCACCTTGCTTACCTTTGGTGCTACACGCCAAGACATAGCTGACGTGATTCTTAACAGCGGTTCCTCACAAATATCTCATCTTAACTGAATTACTAAAAGTACGCACCAGCGTTCGCTTTCGCGTTCCCCTAGCGTAGCTATCCCGTCGGGAATTGCACTTTAACTTAAACCTTAACCGCCGCCCATCTACCAGCGCCCCAACCAAGATAGCAGGCATTCAGGGCGCTCCACTTCCGCAAATTCCTAACCTTTGGTAGATGCCGATTCCATCGCTTAGGCATAGAATCTGACTTGACCTATTGACTAAAACTCTTGTGAATACAACAGAAAAAATCACCGATGTTTGGAGTAAAGTCCAGGCAATGGCCAATGATTTCCTGATTTTATTACCAAATATTGTACTGGCACTAATTGTTTTCGCAATTTTCTTTTTTATTGGCAAAACATTGAAACGAGCGGTTAGAAAACTAACCAGCGCTCACCGTCAAGCTCGCAATTTAGGATTGGTGCTGGGGCGATTAGCACAAGGAGTAACCGTTCTTACAGGATTGTTTATTGCTTTGTCGATCGTCATTCCGTCCATCAAAGCAAACGATCTCATTCAGCTATTGGGGATTAGCGGTGTGGCGATCGGGTTTGCGTTTCGCGATATCCTGCAAAATTTTCTGGCGGGTGTTTTGATCCTGCTGACTGAACCTTTCCACATTGATGATCAAATTGTATTCAAAGACTTTGAGGGAACTGTAGAAAATATTCAAACGCGGGCGACGATAATAAAAACCTATGATGGTAGACGGATTGTAATTCCCAACTCGGAACTATTTACTAACTCTGTAATCGTGAACACAGCCTTTGACAATCGCCGTTTGCAGTATGACATCGGCATTGGCTATAGCGATGATATTGATACTGCAAAACAATTAATTTTAGAGGCAATTCATGAAGTAGATGGAGTGCTGAAAGATCCGGCTCCCGATGCGATAGTCGTAGAATTAGCTGGTAGCAGTGTTAACATTCGGGCTCGCTGGTGGGTGCAGCCACCTCGCCGTGCCGAACTCTTAGATTTTCAAGACCGCGTATTAACTAACATTAAAAACAAGCTAGTAGCAAATGGGATCGATCTGCCCTTCCCAACTCAGCAGATTTTGTTCCACGATCAGACAGAAGACACAGACGGCGATCGCAAGCGTCAGCGAGAAGGCTGGCCCGCCGGACAAGCTGAAGTTCCCAAATCGCGCAGTATCAGCTACGCCCTCAGACAACTTGCCGCAATCGAGTCTAAACGCAATAAATCTGAGGATGGCCAAGTAATTTCTAACAATAAATATACTGAGGGGAACGATAGGTGAAAAATACGAAATTCAGCAACTTTTGGGATTCCTTAAATTCGAGTTTCTGGTTTGTGCCAACCGTGATGGTTTTTTTGGCGATCGCACTTTCGTTTGTCACCATTTGGATTGACCAAAATCAAAAAACCAAGCTGATTGGAGAATTGGGTTGGGCCTATACTCTAGGCCCGAGCGGCTCGCGCGCGATTCTTTCGGCGATCGCCAGTTCAATGATGAGCGTTGCTACCACAGCTTTTTCAATTACAATCGTTGCCCTTCAACTTGCATCTTCGCAGTTTGGCCCTCGCTTGCTGCGTAACTTTATGCAAGATAAGGGCAACCAAATTGTGCTGGGAACGTTCATTTCCACCTTTGTGTATAGCTTGATGGTGCTGCGAACAATCAACGGGTTAGAAGAACATGAGTTTGTCCCCCACCTAGCAGTAACTTGCGGCATTGGTTTGGCGATCGCCAGCATTGGCGTATTGATTTATTTCATTCATCATTCTGCCTTATCAATTCAGGTCGATCATGTGATTAAATTAGTTGGTGAGGAACTTGATAATGCGATCGATCGACTGTTTCCAGAAAGTATGGGAACCAGTAAAGCTAAAAACAAGCAGCAAGACAATCCATCGGACATTTCCGCCGAGATTCCAGCTAATTTTGAGCAAGATGCCCGTCCAGTTTCAGCAAAGAATGGTGGCTACATTCAAGCCATTAATAATGACCAACTAATGCAAATTGCTAGCGAGCATAACCTGCTGTTACAAATTCAACAGCGTCCCGGTCGCTTTACTGTCGAAGGAAGTGAACTTGTACAAGTCTTTCCTGGAAAACAAGTAAACGAGGAACTTACATCCAAGATTAACGGTGCTTTTCTGATTGGATCGCAGCGCACGGAGCGGCAGGATGTAGAGTTTTCGATCGACCAACTCGTTGAGATTGCAGTACGCGCTCTTTCCCCAGGAATCAACGATCCGTTTACGGCTATCCGCTGTATTGACCAACTGAGTGCGGCCCTTTGTCGTTTAACCCAAAGAGAAATTCCCTCTCCCTACCGCTACGACGACAGCAACCAGTTGCGGATGATTGCAGAACCCATCGCCTTTGCTGACGTGCTCGATGCAGCCTTTAACCAAATTCGACAGAATGGAAAATCGAATGTAGCTATCACGATGCGGTTGCTAGAGGCGATCGCGGTTGTGGCCCGTTTCACCGATCGAACCACACACCGAACAGCACTCAGGCGACACGCCGATCAGACTGAACGCGCCAGCCAGCAGGCAAATTTCGATGAATTAGATCGCAAAGACATTCAAGAGCGATATTTAGCAGCATTAAAAGCTATTAAGCAGGATTGAGCTAGGAGGAAAAATGTGGTAATTTGTAGTTATGGCAAGCCCTTCAAAGTACCATTTTCCCTTTTTCCTCTGCCATCAAAGCAAAATTCCGCAGATTTTTCCCAGCAAAATATTTGCCCTCCTTGACAAAATCGCCGTCGCATATTACCGGAATTCTTTCCTGATAAGCTTTCAGTGCCAAAATCAAATCATTGTCTTGCAATTCGAGATAGATTTTCTGCAACTTACCCACCACAAATCCCATCATTGCAATTTTACCAATTTTCTCCCCTCCTTGGCGATCGACTTTGACAATGAATCCTTGAATCTCAGTATTTTCTAAACAAGTAATTAAATCGCTTAAAATCTCTAATTGAGAACGCTTTTCTACCTGTTCCAGCTTTTTGACAGCATCTCCCATCCTAGCTGGATAATCCGCAAAGTCTCGCGTCAGAGGCAATCCGATATCAAACAACTCTCCCGCATCATTTTTCTTGACCCAAATCGCCCCTTTATTGTCATAAATTCGGCTGTGTTCTTGCCAGCCATGTTTTTGTAAATATGCTATGATTACATTGACATCTAAATTCTTAAAAACTTCAAAATCCCGTACAGTTACTTTCATGGGATATCTCCTTGGCTAATGCGCTGCATAATGGACTGTAGAGCCTCTGCTGTAAACTGATTGTTGCGGGGCAACTCAACAGTCACGCGACTGGTATTTTGAGTTTCCGGCATTCCCCGCAAAGATAACCAGTAGGCACAATGCCTGAGCAACATTTCCTGTTCTGACTGTTGTATCCATTTCCCGATATTTTCCGGTACTAAAACCACAACTAACAGGCGGGGAATAAAGGCAGTCACTCTCAAGTCGTTGTAATTTTTGACATTTAGCGGATATCGAACACATTGGGCATTGAGTACATCTCTTGACGTACATTTTAACTGCAATTCGAGACGGTGTGGCTGCACTGGATCGCGATCGACAGCCTTGATACAGAGGTCAACGCTATCATAATCATTTTCGGGTTGATCTACCGAACAGCCAGCGACTGCTGCCACAGCCCGCACGTAAGCTTTACTAAATTGTTCTTTTCGCTGATTCAGTTCCATTTAAACACAATTCTCAAAAAGGGGCGATCGCGATCGCATATTGATGTCAACAAATACATCAAACTCAGTCTCCTGTTGCTCCAATGAGTCCCTCGATCCCCCCTAGCCCCCCTTAAGAAGGGGGGGACAAGAGCATTCAAAGCCCCTCTTAAAAGGGAGAAAAATGGATTTCAAAGTCCCCCTTCTTAAGGGGGATTTAGGGGCTCTCCGAGGATTTTGGTTTTACACAGAGATGTGTACACGGTAGCTTAAGAAGGGGGGGAGAAGAGCATTCAAAGTCCCCCTTCTTAAGGGGGATTTAGGGGGATCGAGACTCAACTACAAACGAAATTAATCAACGGTTAAAACTTGAATTGACAGCCTTCGGAAGCCACCGCCCAAATTAATGACCGCCCGCCGCCCCAGCCGCCCGTTTGAAAGCTTCATCCAGCACTTCCGAAAGCGTCGGGTGCGTGTGAACTCGGAATGCTAAAGAGTTCACAGAATCGCGCTGGGCGATCGCATTTGCCGCCTCCTGAATCAAATCCGAAGCGTGCAAACCAAAAATGTGAACTCCCAACAATTCCCCATTATCTTTCCGGTAAATCACCTTAGCCATACCGTCAGTTTCACCCTCCGCAATAGCCTTAGAATTTCCCTTAAAATAAGTCTTGACAGAAGCAACCTCAAACCCTTCGGCTTTTCCTAACTCCTTCGCCGCAGGTTCATTCATTCCCACATAGCTAATTTCCGGGTGAGTAAAAGCCGCCGCCGGGATACTCAAATAGTCAACTTCGCGAGTGCGGCCGCAAATATTTTCAACGGCGGCAATTCCCTGGGCAGATGCAGCGTGGGCTAACATCATTTTGCCATTAACATCACCGATCGCCCACAAATTCGCGATCGGTTCTCCCGCCGCCAAAACCTGCATCTTATCGTTAACTGGGATATAACCGCGCATCGTTTCCACACCAAGAATTTCTAACCCCAAATTCTTGCTCACCGGAACTCGGCCAGTCGCTACCAAACAAGCGTCAACTTCCAAAATTTCGACAACTTCCTTCGTTTTGAAATCAGCTAACTCAATAATTACCGGGGAACCGGGAATAATCTTCTTAGCCAACAAACCCACTTTTGTTTCAATATCGCGGGGTGCAATTAACACTCGTTCGGCTAATTTAGCAATATCTGGGTCAAAAGTCGGCATCAATTGATCGAGAGCTTCAATCATCGTAACTTCGCAGCCGAGGGCTGTGTAAATATCCGAAAACTCTAAACCGATATAACCGCTGCCAATAATTGCGATCCACTTCGGTAGGGATTCCAATCTGACAGCATCATCGCTGGTAAATACAGTTTTGCCGTCAATTTCTATCCCTGGAGGGACGAAAGGAATCGAACCGGGAGCGAGAATAATATCCTTGGCGGTAATAGTTTTCTCGCCTTTATCTGTTTCGACGGTAATTTTTTGAGCACTGGCAATTTTGCCCCAACCTTGGATGACATCCACGTTCAAACGTTTGAGGCTGTTGGTCAAGTCGCCGCGAAGTTTGCTAACAATAGTATTAGCGTGATTGGCGATCGCTCCGCGATCGAAATCCACGTTTCCCAACTGAATACCCAACATCTTGAGGTGGTGGGCATTCCGCAAATCCCGCACCCGCCCGGAAGCCGCCAGCAGCGCCTTAGAGGGAATGCAGCCGCGGTTGACGCAAGTTCCGCCCATATCGCCCGCTTCGATAATTGCCACTTTCAGCCCGCAGCTAACCGCGTGTATGGCCGCGCCGTGTCCGCCCACGCCAGCGCCGATAATTGCTAAATCGTAATCAAATCCCTGAGTCACCTTAAAATCTCCTAATGCCTTTGAAATCTTAGGACTCAAGCAACAAACACCGTCTCTCCGTCCTTTCGAGGTGGCGCGTTGCCATCGCAACCTTTGAACAGCGGTAATAATTGCATAAGTCCTGTGTCCTTATTCTCGACTAGACTAGGGTTAATTAGACAACGAAAGAGCCCTAACTGAGATTTTTTCAGGGTCGATGATTTTGAGCTGGGTCTACACAAAGTCTCAAATCACTCAGTAGGCGGGTGTACAGTTAAATACAGTTTGAAGGCTGACAATGCCCGCTGCGGGTTTGATATTGGGGCAGCAACTTGGGCCGCAGGCATTCCCACCGCCCGGTTAAATTCTGTCCCCCTGCTTGTTTTAGTCGGTTTTCATGTCTAATATCTGCACGCGCCGGGGCGGACAGAGTTTGTTGGCAACTTTTCGACTCTATGGAGTGGCTTATGACGGATGACGATGACCAGAAAGATTTACGCCGGGCCTCGGCTCAATCATTTTTTGAGTCCCTGGATGAATTGTTCGATTCTATAGAGTCGAACAGCAGTCAAGCTGCACAACCTAAATCTCCACCGCCTCCGGCGAAGTCTTCGAGTCAGTCTTCGAGTCCGCCGAAGATGACTAGACCTGCGAAAATTAATTTGTCGGATTTTGAAGATGCGATCGCCGATTTGGAACAGTTTATCCAGAGCAAACACCAGAAACGCCCTGAATCCAATCAATAGTGGGATGACACATTTTCAAGTATTGACTGTTGACTGTTGACTGTTGACTGTTGACTGTTGACTGTTGACTGTTGACAAGCGAAAAATTTTAGACCGAAGTTCCAGCTCCCAGATTCATCTGTGGAGTCGATTTTTAAATCTAAAATCTAAAATCTAAAATCGACTGGCTGTTAACGGTGCTTTAAGCTTAAGCTGTTTAGGTTGCAACCTACAATATATTCATATTTCGTTGAGGATTGTTTTACAAGAATCAAGCCAGATAAATTAGCTCAATTTACTATTAATAGCCTTATTTTTAGGCTTTGAGTGCTGCGGTAATTGCCTCGATCGCACTTCGATCGCGCGATCGCCGATCGCACTCAAAGGCAACTCCCATTCATCAATATCCATATCATTGCGGAACTTCACCGCAATATCAGCACCGTTAATAATCGCTCCCAACAGCCGCGGCCCGGATTTATGCGACTCGTCCTCCTCAGATTCCAGCAACTGATCTGCAGCCTCAGACAACATACTAGACAAAGTGTAACCAGGCCGCGCCACCAAAATCATACCGTCCGTGTACGGTTCCAGCGTCAGCGCGTCGTTGCACTCGCTCAATGCCGGAGAATCCACAACCACAAAATCAAAGCGGTTGCGAACATCCTCAAACAATCTCCGCATTTCGCTTGATTCTAGTACGGCGGAGGCTTGTCGCAAAAAGCCCGGACTTGGCACGACGTATAGGTTCTCTACCTCTGGAACCAAAAGGACGCACTCGCTAAAATTGCCGTAATAGTGCAAAGGTTCCACCGCCGCCAGAGGATCAGCGGCGATTTTTAAAGATTCAACGTTAGAAGGCGATCGCAAATCTGCTTCAATTAGCAAAGTCCGTTTACCCGATCGAGCCGATGCAATTGCCAAATTATAAGCACTAAAACTTTTCCCCTCCAAAGGCGCCGCCGAAGTCAGCAACACCACCTTCACAGGTTTGTTCCCGATCCGGCGCAAATTAGTACGCAACCGCTCGTAAAATTCCAAATAGGGAGAATTTGCCTCCAAGGCGAGCGGCATTATTTCATCGCCGTAGGAATCAAACACCGTCACTTCAGGCAAAACTGCCAGTATCGGCACCTCTTTTTCCACCAAAGCCGCCCGCACTTCTTCCCAACTGTAAAACTTGCCGTTGAGCATCCCCAACAAAAATATCAACCCCCCGCCCAGCAGCAATCCCACAAATCCGCCCACCGCCAGCATCACGGGCAAACCTCTCTTGTTTGACTCAACGTCATCAGTTTGCGGCCATTGGGCGATTCTCAAACTCCCCGTTGTCTCAGCTACCGCAGCCTCAGCATCTACCAAAGCCGACTGCATCTTGTCGTAGAGAGCTTTTTTGAACCCCACTTGCTGGGCTAACCGCGCTTGTTCTAACTGCTTGTTGGGGATTGTCGCGTGTTCCCGACGCAATTCTTGTTCAGTTTTCTCGATTCCTTGGAGTTGCTGTTGCACCGTATCCCGCTGCGTTTGCAAACCAATCAAAGTTTGAGCTAACTGCTGTCTGGCCGGATCTAAAGAAGAGTCTACCCGAATTCGAGCGGCACTTCTGAGCGGAGCCGCCACCCCGTTACCGCCGAGTACCTCAGATTGCCGCTGCTGCAACTGCTGCTCAAAAGCAAGTTTTTGTTTGAGCAATTCTACAATTTTCGGGTGTTCCTCCTGCAAGTCGCTGCGGAGAATTTTGAGCTGAGATTCGATCGAAAACAATTGCACTCGCAGTTGGGCAATAATTGGATCGGCAGAGAGTGCTTGAGCGACGTAAGCTTGCTCCACATTCAATCCCAAGCGATCCTGCAAACTATTAATTTGAGCTACAATTCCTCCCAACTGCACGCGGAGTTGCCGCTGCTGCTGTTGGCTGCTGGTAATCGCTAGCGGCAAAGCACCGCTCTGAGCTGCTAAAATTGAAGTTCCTTCTCGTTTTTCGTATGCTTCAAGTTTTGCTTCCGTCTCTCGGAGTTCCTGAGTTACTTTCGGCAAACGCTGGTTAATTTGGTCGATCGTTGCTCGCAGTCTAGAAGTATTAAATGTTTCGCTGTACTCCACCATTTCCTTCATCAGCGCCTTTACTACCGCTTCTGCTTTTGTACGATCGGCATTTTTGTACAATACTTGAATCAAAGCGCTGGGGTCATTATTCTTACTGGGCATCTTTACCTGCACGTCTTTTACCAGCTTGTTAGTCAAAACTTCTACTGCTTTTTTTTCTTCTTCTTGATTTACTATTGCCGCTTCTTCTTCTTCTTCTTTGTTTAATTTTTTTTCGGCTTTGATGAGTTTTTCTGCTGCTGGTTTAACCACCATTGTATCCAGCAGCATATCTTTAGTTATTTCTTGTCCTTCCTGTTGAATTTTAGTAGTAGTCGATGAAAAAATCACGTTCGGTCTGTCGTAGGCCAGCGTACCTATGGCAACGTAAACTGGCGCCGCCTTTGGCTGCAAAGCCACTACTCCCGACACTCCCACAGTCACCGCGAGAGTAGCCAGTCCCACCCACTTGTATTGGTCGAAAGCAATTAAATAACGTTTGACAACAGATAAAGTCATAAGGATTTTAGATTTTAGATTTTAGATTTTAGATTTTAGATTGCTAATTGTTAACGATAAATCATAACTAATGACTGATGACTGATGACTGATGACTTCTGCCAACTGCCAACTGCCAACTGCCAACTGCCAACTGACTACCTATCATTACGTGACGGGCCGAACAGATCTGTTACCCCATTTCTCAACTGCTCAAAAAACAGAATAAATCCCAAAGTATCCCGGAATGGTCGAGTAAAAGTATTGATTACATAACCAATGCGCTCTACCAAATTCCTACCAATAACAATCACATCATTATCTTCGAGCATCGGGTTCTGAGAAACATTGCCCTCCAAAGCAGCTTTAGCATCTATCGAACGGTTGATTGCTCTACCTTGCTTTTCGTCGAACCGAATCAGGGCTATTTTCCGCAAGTCAGCAAGATTAGCAGGCAAGTTGTTGAGAGCATCCAAAAACCTGCTGCCATTTTCTACGTAGAACGAAGTCAAACCACCACTAGCGTAACTCAAAACTCGAACGTAGATCCGGGGCTTAATCAGAGTAGACCGCGAAACAAGAGCTTTGTCGTAGTCTAGGTTTTTGGTACTAGCGTCCAATTGGGGGATGACAATCACATCTCCCGATGCCAAAGGAAAATCGAACAAATCGTTAGCGTTTGCTAGGGGAGTGTAGAGGTCGATTGGTTCCTCCACCGAGGAGCCGTCCATCAGCGTCCGCCGCACTCGCACCGCCCGCAAATCGGCTTTTCCCGTGACTCCCCCCGCAATCACCAAAGCAGCCGAAATTCGACCAGAACCCGCCGGAAGCGTGTAAAAACCCGGTTTGCCAACTTCTCCGGTGACAGTGATTTGGACGGGGACAGCAGCAGCAGCGAGGCTGTACCTGGATGCTAAATCTTGATCTGATTTGCGATCGGGCGTAACCTGTTTATACGGTACAACGATCGCATCTCCATCTTCCAAACGCAAATCCGGCGGAGCAATACCAGTTTGCAGCGGAGTCAAAATATCAACAACTTGCTCAGCCACAGCACCTCCCGGCAGAGTCCGCCGCACCCGCACCGCCCGCAGTTCCGCCGTCGGAGTAGTCCCAGCAGCAGCCGCCAGAGCAGCAGGAAGCTGGGGGGTTTGCAGCGGATAAAAACCCGGTCTGGCCACTTCCCCCGTCACCGTCACCACCACGGGGCGCTGAACCAGCAAAGCAGCCGAGACTTGAGGATTTTTGATAAATTGGCCAAAGCGCTCCCGGAGGCGCTGCTGTGATTCTTCGACAGTAAGATCACGCACATTTACTGTTCCGATTAGCGGCAGTACAATTACCCCTTCAGGGCTGATTGCACCCGTAAAACCTAGCTCTGGGAAGCGCTGAACTTGAACAGAAATCTGGTCTCCCGGGCCCAGGCGGTAGGGCCGATTCCGAAAAGCTGGGTTAATATCCCGGTTGAAGTTGGCTGGCGGCGGTGGCGGTACACGCAATGGCGGTGGCGCCACGAGTCGCTCGTCTCTTGGAACAACAGATTGAGCTAAAGCCGTTTCCGAAAAATTTTTGCTATTAAAACCCCAGAATACAGCAGCAAAAGATAGAGTCCAAGCAGTTGAATACAGGCCTGCCAAGGAAAAAGCGAGGCGATTTTTAATTGTGGATTTTTCCCGCTTTTTGAGAGGATTTAAAAAAGTAATATTTTGAATAATGACCTGATTTGTAAGTTTCATCTAAATATAGCGACGAGAAAAAACAATAAGATATTTTAGGGGCGAGTTGAATCCGGATATTTACCAGAAAAAATTGGTTTAAAGCCGGAACCCTTATAGGGAGAAATTAAAATCAGACTATTCATTACTCCAATCCTCTTCCTTCCAGGTAGAGGTCGCTATCAACTGTCAACTGTCAACTATCAACTATCAACTATCAACTGTCAACTATCAACTGTCAACTGTCAACTGTCAACTGTCAACTGTCAACTGAATAGGAAGCAGTTGATTTTGGCAAAACCAGCCCACGCCCTAGGCTGATTTATTTGCACCTACCTGCTTACTCAAACCGAAAAGTTTCTGTCATTAATTTAGCCTGGACATTTTCGGCAAGAGATTCCACCAATGGTTGAGCTATCTTAATGTCGCCCTGCGGTTGAATGGGAAGGATGATACTGACAGCAACCCAAGAGGCGCGGCGGTTCGATAGCCGAGCAATGCTGTCTTCCCAAAACCAGCGACTGGTTGCTGGAGAACCCCCGTTAGGCCAAGCGTACCACTGCACGACAGCAAAAGTTTGTTGGGGAGTCCAGCTTCGGAAAAACCTCGCCTCGACAGTAGGCGGTGCCTGGTCGGGTATTGGTGCTAATTTAACAGTAAACCTCAAAGTGCGATGAGAATCGGTTTGCCATCGGTGAAATCCATCGATATCTAGCCATTCCACTTGGGGCTGGTTTTTGGGGTAATTTTGAGGCAACAGCAATAAAATGGCAATTGTTTTATCCTTTTTAATTTCTTCAACTAACCATCTGTGAGTGCCAATTTGGACGTTATTCTGAACGGCTATAACCTGCCACTCAGGAATTTTTATCCCGTTTTGGCGCACACTTCTTAATTGCTTAAGGTTGGCAAGGGTTGGCGGGTTTGTCCAAGGCCATCTTCCCGTCGCGTAGCCGGGAATTGCTACTGCTCCAACTAATACCAGCAAAAACACCAGTACCATAATTTTAGATAATTGATACCACCGCAGTAGTTTCTGTGCTGAAATCATCTGTTTCATTAATTGCCAGACTGACTTGGGAAATACTTGTCCATCCCGTTGAGGAGAAGTACCAATAACCCTAGTATACAAGCAGAATATAAATCTCCGCCCCATCCGGCGTGCAGCCAAGTAAAAAGCGCCTCTCTTTGGGTTCCGTGAAAGTAAGTTAGCAAAGTATTGCGAAAAATGTTGGAAGTGATGCTAATGATGGATGTAATCACTAGAAACAAAAGACTTTTTTTGCGAGAGTTCCAAACTCCCGTCCAATCCAGCAAAATTAAGCTGACGTAAAGACTGGTAAACAGCATTTTTAAGCCTGCACAGTGTGGAGCAACTTCTACAATGCGCTCGTTTACGTACAGATAAATTGCTTCCACTCTCACGTTGATACCAATCTTAATTAATATCCAGCCTGATGTTTCAGCAATGAATTGCTGTAAGGGCAAGGCGTAGGGTTCTATGAGGTAAGGAATGTGGTTCGGCGAGGCCAGAAATACGAATAAAAGCGGCATCGCCTGCAATTGTAAGCCGGGAATTCCTTTTAAAGATAAGCAAATGCTGGCCAGCATTACGGGGAGGGATAAATTTACTAAATCGCTCAAGCGACTCAGATAAAAAAGCGTGGCTAGTACCAGCAAAAAGCCTCCCAAAGGATGCGGTGAGTTGGGCAAGCTGCGCCAGCACTTTCGGTTCATCCAAGCAATATAAGCTGCGTAGGGCAAACCAATTAGTCCGTGGCTGAAATATTCGTGTTCGAGGCTGATGCTTTTGTTGAGCCAGCCGTCGTACCAGTGTACTAGCAGGGGGGCGTACAGCAGCACTAGGAGCGCCGTGATACCTTCCGCCAGGAGGTATCGCTTGAAAACAATGCGAATTTTGCGCTGGATGTGCATGGTTTGAGAAGTTTTAAGATTGCCGCGCTGGATTCGCAACGCTTTCGGGTTTTAAACTGTGAGTTAAAGATTTGTTAATTCCCCACCAAAACGCTTTGAGAACCGCACCCTACTGCTTGAAACACCTCCTGCATAAATTTTATGAACAATTAGCAATTCAACGATCGCCCGATCGCCTGTACAACCTGCTCGATCTGAGTATTGCTCAATCCGGGATACATTGGCAATGATAAAATTTGCTGGCACAGGGTTTCTGCGTGGGGGAAGTCGCCCGGATTGCCTAAGTTTTGGTAGGCTGGTTGCAGGTGGCAGGGTACGGGATAGTGGATGCCTGTTTCAATCCCTTCTTGGGCGAGTTTTTGCTGGAGGGTATGGCGGTCGATCGGGCTTTTCTCAGTAATTTGGATCGCATAGATGTGATAAATGTGACCTGAACTGCTGTGATTGGCGATCGGTACAATGCCTTTGTGTTTCAGCGGCTCTAATAAAGTATTGTAATGTTGGGCGGCTAAGTTGCGATCGCGATTCCATTTTTCTAAGTAAGGTAATTTAACATTGAGTACAGCCGCTTGCAAATTGTCGAGGCGGCTGTTGGTGCCAATTTCTGTATGTAAATATTTGCTAAGAGCTCCGTAATTGCGGAAAGTACGCATGGTTTTTGCGAGCTCTGCATCGTTAGTAATTAACATCCCGCCGTCGCCAAAACAGCCGAGGTTTTTGCTGGGATAAAAGCTGAATGCTGCTGCTTTCCCAAAGGCACCCGCGCGGTATCCTTCTCTTTCGGCTAAGTGCGCTTGGGCGGCATCTTCAAATATGATTAAATCGTGCCGGTTAGCAAAATCTAAAAGCTGCGTAGGCGACACCATTTGACCGTAGAGGTGTACGGGGATAATTGCTTTAGTTTTTGAGGTTATTGCTGTTGCGGCTGCTGTCAGGTCAATCAGGGCGGTTTCCGGGTCACAATCTACCAGGATAGGTATTGCTTTGGCTTGAATGACGGCGATGATGGTGGCGATAAATGTGTTGGCGGGTACGATAATTTCGTCGCCCGGATTAATGCCGCAAGCTTGGAGTCCCAGGGCGATCGCATCTGTTCCGCAAGCCACTCCTACGCCGTATTGTACTCCAGAAGCTGCTGCAAATGCTGTTTCAAATTCTGCCAGTGCGCGGCCTAAAATAAAGTCTCCTTGCTCGATAATTTTTCCAATTTCTGCTACTATTTGGGGTTGAATTGGTTGGTGTTGCAGGGAGAGGTTGACAAATGGAATTTTGGGCGGGCGACTACTCATACACCACAGGGATACTAATTATTTATATTAACATTTAAGTGCGGATATCTTTTTGAAATTTTTAACCGCAGAGGGCGCAGAGAGCGCAGAGGAAAAGAGGAAGAGAGGAGAAAGCCGATCGCACTTTTCGGGAGTTGTCAATTAAATCAAGGTTTTTCGGTAATATAGAATCAGATAATTGTGCAGCAATCGAAATCATGGAATACAAAAAACTAGGCGACAGCGATTTATCAGTATCTGAAATTTGTTTGGGTACGATGACTTACGGCCAGCAGAACACCGTTACAGAAGCAGCGCAACAGCTCGATTTGGCAATTTCCAAAGGAATCAACTTTATCGATACGGCCGAAATGTATCCGGTGCCGGGAAAACCGGAAACTCAGGGAAAAACCGAGGAATATATCGGCGAGTGGCTGGCGAAACAGCAGCGGGATAAGCTTATTATAGCGACGAAAGTGGCGGGCAGAAGCACTCGGTTAAAGTGGATTCGGGAAGGGAAAAATCAGATCGATCGCCCAAATGTCGAAAAAGCCCTGAACGATAGCCTGAAGCGCTTGCAAACTGACTACATCGACCTGTATCAAATCCACTGGCCCGATCGCTACGTGCCGCTATTTGGCGCGCCAGATTACGATATAACTCAAGAACACGAAACTGTACCAATTTTGGAACAGTTAGAGGTGTTTGCTGACTTGATAAAAACTGGCAAAATCCGCTATTTGGGTTTGAGCAATGAAACGCCTTGGGGAGTTTGCGAGTTTTGCGAATTGGCAGAAAAACACGGTTTGCCGAAAGTTGTTTCGATTCAAAATGCTTTTAGTTTGAGCAATCGGACTTTTCACATGAATTTGGCAGAAACTTGCCGTTTTAAAAATGTGGGATTGATGGCTTACAGTCCTTTGGCTTTTGGAATTTTAACGGGTAAATACTTGAATGGAATTCCCGAAAATTCGCGGCTGGCTTTGTTTGCTGGATTCGGTCAGCGTTACGATAAAACTAATCTGAACGATGCGGTGAAAGCGTATATTGAGATTGCGCGCAAACACGGTTTGACTCCGGCGCAGATGGCTTTGGCTTATGTGCGATCGCGCTGGTTTGTAACTAGCACTATTATCGGTGCAACAAGTCTCGAACAGTTGGAGGAAAATCTCGGTAGTTTGGAGGTGAATTTGGATAAGGAGATTGTAGCGGAAATCGATGCGGTGCACGCTAAGTATCCGAATCCGACACCGTAAGTTTATTAGTAGGTTGGGTTGAGGTAACGAAACCCTACTTCGCCCAACTTACCCATTGTTTCTCATAATTAAACAGGAGGAGCG
Organism: Microcoleus sp. N9_A2; assembly: GCF_036701775.1. Taxonomy (NCBI): domain Bacteria; kingdom Bacillati; phylum Cyanobacteriota; class Cyanophyceae; order Oscillatoriales; family Microcoleaceae; genus Microcoleus; species Microcoleus sp. N9_A2. The sequence goes on from NZ_JAUBRH010000001.1 coordinate 95,979, forward strand.
AGTATGAATAATAGTCAAAACTTTAATTTTCAATTAGGAAAACGTTTTTTAGAAAATTACGCAAATCCTCCAGAAGATCCATTGGGAGAACTTACTCATTTTGAAATGGCTATCCGGCGTTTTTGTTTTGAGTACGATCATACAGTATCAATAGAAATAGGTGATGAGAGAATACAGGTATTTTTAGATCCTGATATCTGTATGATTTTGGACGATAATCTGCCTGAACAAATTAGGAAACTGTCACAAGGTAAGCCAATAGAAATAGATTTTGCTGAAAGTTGTACGCTAACTATCAAGTTAGTACCCACAGACGATCGCCTTAGCTGTACTTTGAGCAAGTTTGGAACTTCCTGCTGGGAAAAGCATTTTGAATTCGATCGCACTCACGTATTAGATGCACTCAGAGGTTTTCTGGCTGAAGTGATGCAGCTAGCTGTAGATAAGGGTTTCATCACAGCCGAGGAGAAGGATGAGTTTATTAGTCCGGCTTTTTCTGGCAATACCGATGCTGTGGTGTTGACCAAGTAGTTGGTTTTGGTGGTGTTTTGGGCGATCGGTCTTTTTGTTGTCAATTAATATTTTAACCTTGTTTAACATCCATTCCCAGCGCTGGGAATGGCGATCGCACTTTTTGTTGTCAATGAATATTTAAACCGCAGATGATGTACGGGCGAGACGCCCGTACCACGGTTTAGCTTGTTTGCATTTTACTCTTCTTCTGAGTCCTCAACTTTAGACTCTTTGGCTTTCTGTCGAATCTGCTTGAGTTCTTCTTTTGGCTTCCAGTTGCTTTTGGGAGTTAGTCTGTACACGTCAGTACGTCCCCTACGCTGTTCCTTCAGTATTAAACCCGCATCACATAGAGTTTTTAGGGCATATTGGGCTTTTCTGACGCTCATATGACAGATTTCTGCTGTTTTCTTCAGTTTAGCAAAACACTCACCGTGGAGTTTTCCTCCTGTCCTGCGAACTACATGGGCATAGAGTCGGAATTCATAGGGGTCTAAGCCGTACTCATCGAGGTCAGAATGGACAACTGGCAAGGGTTGTAAGTCATTTTTATAATTTTTATTTGTGGGTGGCTGGGGCTCTAGAAAAGAGTCATCAACAGTTTTAAGATATTCCACAATTTCTGGGTCTATTTGTTTTATTGGCAACTGATCCGAGTCTCTCCCGTCATCTGGGTGATTTTTATCGACCGACATATGTTTTAGGTGCTTAAGTACAAGTGCATTAAGTGCATATCATAGCATATGTATTTGATGCGTAGCTAGTATGCACTTAATGCGTAAGTCTGGTTATTATATTATTAGGTTTTTTTTAAGGAGCTACAATGGTATCTACGATAATAGGGATACCCTTGCGGTCCTGCACTTAACTGTGCTACTAACTTCGGCACGAAACTTTTGAAATTCCGATTAAAGTGTGTTAGAGTTTTGAAATAGAAAACAAAACGCCCTCAAACTGGCAGGTCTGAGGACGCTCTAATGTTTTCTATTTTTCGTAATATCGAATCGTATAGTGGCTGCGCTCGTATGCTTCAGACCGCTGTAAGGATTCGGCTGTTTTTTAACCAACTAAAACAATGATAACAGAAAATCCGCTGTTTCTACTAGACACGCTGTCTAAGCATCCTCATGGTTTGGAGCTAGCTTATCTGGTGTATCAGCTCCATCAAGACGGTCAAAGGCAGACACAGCCAGAGCGTCGGCTTGTGGCGATCGCCTTGAACCTAGCCAAGCGTCAAGGTATAAAAGACATACCATACTTCAAAGGTATGACTAATGACAAGATTCGCGGGTGGATTGCTCAGCACTCTCCCAAGCAGGAAATTAACTGAGAACAAAATAGCCTAGACAGCAGCCAGTCAGCTTACTGGCTGGCTTAGCTGTATCTAATCTATTTGTTGCAATTGCGAGTATCAATCCACCCAACACTTAGTCAAAGAAGCAAATGGCTAACATCCTAATTTCTGAAAACAGACAACTCATTGAGCAACTTGAAATAGCACTCTCTACTCAAGCAAACTTGTACCGCATTCTGCTTGAAAAAATGGAAGCAAAGGACAAAACTATCGAATTGCTTCAAATTGAGAATCAACAAAAATGCAATGAAAAGCTTGAACTGCAACAAAAGTTAGATGACTCAGAAGATGAAAAGCTTGAACTACAACACAAGATAAATTCATTGGAGGATGAGAACCTTGAACTGCGACAACGAGTAGATCCCTTTTCGCCAGATTGTCTTTCGATTGAAGACTCTTTGGACGAGGAATATTAAACAGGGATGTAAGTAAATTCATCAAAAGTACGATCGCCCTTTCCATCCAAAAAATAGGAAAATGGTAAAGGGCGATCGCACTTCACCCTAAAATCTTTCTCAACTAAACCCATGAGTACAATTCGCTTACAACTAGCCGAATACTTGAAATGTCGAGGTTTCACCCCCGAAAACTTAGTCGAAGCTGTGGGCGAAACACTCAATCCTGAAACCGTATACCAACTGATCGAAAAAGCCGAAAAGCTCAACCATTTAGACTTATCCGTCTTAGCCGCCATTATAGATGGCTTGAGCAAACTCAATGGTTTTCCAGTTGGCATCTCAGAAGTCCTAATATTTTTTCCTGACATTTCCGAGGAAGCATTGGCAAAATCGCCTTGGCGTCAACTTTACCTCGTCGATAATGAAATTCCCCCCTATGATTGGGGAGATGTAGACCCCCTCGAAGGTACAAAGCCTGTGCGTTTTATTCCGGGAGTTGGAATGATAATTCTGGACAATCAAAGTGCAACCAATAGCAAAGAAGATATCCAGCAATTTACTAGAATTACCTCCGATTCAGAATTCATGGCGGGAAAACCTTGCATTCGCCACTTACCCATAACTGTTGAAACTATCATCTCAATGATGGCGTCTCACTATTCGACAGCAGAAATACGCCAAACTTATCCAGAACTTGAAGAAGCAGACTTTAAAGAAGTTATCGCCTATGCTAAATGGCGAATTCAAGAAACAAATCCGATCGACATTGGCAATAAAAAGGTAGAGAAAATTTGTGAGTCAGCTACCTAATTTTTTGCAGGTGAGGGCCGTGGTGCTAGTTAACTTCCCGGCTCAAATTCCCCCCGGTCGCGAACAGGAAAATACTCGACCTGCGGTAATTGTAGCTTTGCCAAATGTCACAGGGATAACGCGGTTTTCGGTGGTAATAGTCGTTCCCTTGACGACACAACAAGGAGATTGGGCGACACGAAACTCAACGCTATATCCGCAGCTTCAGGCTGGAATGGGAAACCTGCGCTATGACTCTACTGTGTTGCTGGATCAAATACGTGCTGTGGACATAAAGCGTGTTTTGGGCTACCGAGGAGATTTAACCGCAGAAGAGTATCAGCCGATCGCAAATGGACTCAAGCTAATGTTCAGCTTTTAAATTATCCCTCCATTACCTAAACGTCGATCGCGCAGATGCTTAATTTGATTTTCTACGGGATAGCTTCGCAGGCGCGTACTTTTTCCTGTTTTTCCTGCAAAAACTCTGCAAAGTCGCATACTTGGGCCACTAACTCGTCAGGTAAATTATTTAAAACCGACAGTAAATGCTCTCGAATCCCCATCATTTCGTCGGCAGATTTTACTAATTGCAACTGATGCGGATAAACTATTTCAACACCAATCGTTTCCATAAATGCGCCCGGTTCATCCTGAGTTGCGGGAACAAAATCTCCGCCCACTTCCGCTTTCACCCATCCCCCAAATAATTCTACTAAATAAGCTTCACCGTTCTTGAAAACCTCAACAATTGTCCCGGCTGTTTGTGGCGGTGCAATCTCGCCATCAGCGAGGGCGACTGCTTCGGTTAAAGTCACTGCATCCAATAACTGAAATTTGCTCATTGCTGTCCAATCTTTAACCCGCGCAGGCGGGTTTTGTTCGTGTAGACGCGGTTTCAACCGCCGGGTTTAATGTCCCAATAGCTTATCCCGCAAATGCTTAATCCGATCGCGCAACTTACCAGCCTCCTCAAACTCCAACTTCTTCGCCGCCGCCTTCATCTGCGCCTCCAACCGCCCGATTAACTGAGGAATCTCATCCAAAGATAACTCATCAACCTGTTCGTAAACCTCCTCCAACTGCTGAGAATTTAGCTTGCGCGACACATCCAGAAACGCCAAAATCGCGTTAGTCGATCGCTTTTTCGCGATCGGCTGCGGCGTAATCCCGTGCATCTTATTGTACGCTAGCTGAATCCCCCGGCGGCGATCGGTTTCATCGATCGCCTTAATCATGCTCTTAGTCAAATTATCCGCGTACAAAATAGCCTGTCCCTGAATGTGGCGCGCCGCCCGCCCAATCGTTTGAATCAAAGAACGTTCCGATCGCAAAAACCCCTCCTTATCCGCATCCAAAATCACCACCAGCGACACTTCCGGCAAATCCAAACCTTCCCGCAGCAAGTTCACACCAATCAACACATCAAACTTACCATCCTGCAAATCTTGGATAATTTCAATGCGTTGAATCGACTGAATTTCCGAGTGCAAATACCGCACTCTAATTCCCCTTTCCTGCAAATATTCGGTTAAATCCTCCGCCATCCGCTTCGTTAAAGTCGTCACCAAAACTCGCTCGTCCCGACTGACTCTCTCCTTGATTTCCCCCAACAAATCATCAATTTGTCCTTCCGTCGGACGCACAAAAATAGTCGGATCGATTACTCCCGTAGGGCGAATAACTTGCTCCGCAACTCTGCCTTCTGATCTTTCCATTTCCCAATCACCAGGCGTAGCAGAAACAAAAATGCACTGATTCTCTTTTGCCCAGAATTCCTCAGCTTTCAAAGGGCGGTTATCGGCCGCGCTGGGCAACCTAAAACCGTGTTCGATCAACACTTTTTTCCGCGCTTGATCGCCGTTGTACATTCCCCGAATTTGCGGGACTGTAACGTGGGATTCATCTATCACCAACATCCAATCTTTCGGAAAATAATCAATCAAACATTCTGGCGGTTCCCCCGCATTTCTGCCTGCTAAATGCCGCGAATAATTTTCGACTCCGTTGCAGTATCCTACCTCGCGCAGCATTTCCAAATCGTAGCGGGTGCGCTGTTCTATCCGCTGAGCTTCTAAGAGTTTTCCATTCTTTTCAAATTCTATTAATCTGTCTTCTAATTCGAGTTCGATTCCTTGACAAGCAGCTTCTAATTTATCATCAGCAGTCACAAAGTGGCGGGCTGGATAAATATTTAAAGCGGTTGTACTTGCCAGGATTTTACCAGTTACGGGGTCAACATAGCGAATGGCATCGATTTCGTCGCCGAAGAATTCGACGCGAATAATTCTATCTTCGTAGGCGGGGCCGATTTCTACAACGTCGCCTTTGACGCGAAATTTGCCTCTGCCTAAATCGATGTCGTTGCGGCTGTATTGGACGTTGACTAAATCTCGCAAAACTTGCCGCTGGTTGACTTCCATTCCTACTTGCAAAGGGATAGCAGCTTTCAGGTATTCTGCGGGCATTCCCAAACCGTATATGCAGCTAATTGATGCTACGACAATTACGTCGCGGCGTTCAAAGAGCGATCGCGTGGCAGAGTGTCGCAGCATATCGATTTCATCGTTAATTGCTGCGGTTTTTTCTATGAATGTATCGGTGACGGCGATGTATGCTTCAGGTTGGTAGTAGTCGTAATAACTGACAAAGTATTCGACTGCATTGTTGGGGAAAAAATTGCGTAGTTCGTTGCACAGTTGAGCTGCCAAGGTTTTGTTGTGTGCTAGAACTAAGGTTGGTCTGCCGATTTTTTCAATAACCGAAGCAATGGAGAAGGTTTTGCCGGTACCTGTCGCGCCGAGTAAGGTTTGAAATCGATCGCCCGCTTGGATGCCTTTGACGAGTTGCTCGATCGCTAGCGGTTGGTCGCCTGTGGGCTGGAAGGGCGCTTGCAATTGAAAAGATGCTGCCGCAGTTACCATAGGAAAATGTAGCTATTACCAATAAATCTTAACAAAAATGCAGAGATTCTGCAATTTCTTTAAGAAAATAGTTAGACTTTGTAATATTATTTTAATCATCGGCCGAAATAGAAAGCAAAAAGCCCAGAAAGCGGTTGTCCGAACCCAGCAATCAACAGCAATAAACGAGGAAAAGAATTATGGATACGAGGAGCACAGGTACAGGCAAAGGCAAAGCGATCGCCCGCCGCGGCAAAGCAAGTTCCAAAAGCCAAGCGACAGAACCCACGGATGCCAAAGCAACAGGAATTCAACTTTATCGGCCTCAACTCATGCATGACAACCGCCCCGTCGGCCCTGACGATTTTACCATCAGCGAGACCGTCTCGATCTCGGGGAATCGCCCGATCGGCACTAGCACCCTGCACCTCAGCGAAACCTACGGCATTGTAGGCAATCGCCCCGTGGAAGCCAGCGACTTGGAAGTGGTTGGTACAATCGGGAGGCGCCCGATCGGCTCCAGCGCCATGCAAGTCAGCGAAATGTTCAGTATGTCCGGTGCCCGCCCAATTGGTATCAGCACTCTGCACATTGACGAAGTTTACTCCACAATGGGAGGAAACCGCCCTATTGCTTCAAACGAAATTGACGATAGCTCGGCATTAATGGGCTTTTTAGATTAATTAGTCAGTTGTTATTTGTTAAGCTGTTGCGGCATTTAAATTGTCTGTCAAAAAACAATCAAACAATTAGTAGGGTGTCCCGCCCGCCTAGAATATGCAATTTAAATGCGCGACAGCTTAGTAGTTAGTTGTTAATTTTTAGTTGTTATCGGCTACCGATAACTAATAACTAATAACCACTGCCAACAGTCAACAGTCAACAGTCAACAGTCAACAGCCAACAGCCAACAGTCAACAGTCAACTAGCTACTTCTCGATACCCTGATATTTACTCAACAAAGCAGCAAAGCGCTTGTAATCCACAGGCTTCCTCACATACTCCGCCGCTCCCAATTCCAAACCCTGATTTTGGTCGTCCAAAAAAGTTATCATAATCACTGGAATATCAACCAAATCTTGATCGGCTTTCAACTCCGACAGCACCGCCCAGCCGTCCATACTTGGCATCATCACGTCCAGAATAATCGCGTCGGGCAGCAACTCCTTAGCCAACAGAAGCCCCCCTTGACCGCTAGCCGACGATCGCACCAGAAATCCCTGTTTCGACAAGCAGCGGGTCATCAAATCCCGCGCGTCTGGATCGTCGTCAATCACCAGCACAGTAGCAGCATCCGGCAGATCCAGCGGTTGCGATCGCACTGCTCTTTGCTTCGCTTCAGTCGCCGCTACACTCGTTTCTAAATCGTCGGAAGACTTCGGCATTTCTGCGATTTCTCGATCTTCCTGCGCTTCTTTCGGGCTTTTTACCGCAACCGGCAACCGGATCGTAAAAGTAGAACCGCAATCAAACTCGCTCTCAACCGTAATGTCACCGCCCATCATCTGGCAAAACCTCCGGCTAATTGTCAGCCCCAAACCGGTGCCACCGTACCTGCGAGTAGTAGAATCATCGGCTTGGGAGAAAGCCCCGAACAGCCTCGACAACTGATCGTCAGTCAGCCCGATGCCAGTATCGGTGACTTGAAACACGATCGCAGAATTTTGACACCCAGAGTTCACGATAGAAAGTCCTTCAGAATTGTCAGGAGGCAAAACTTCCGATTCTTCTTCCTTCCAAACATTAATCGTAATTTTTCCTCGATCGGTAAACTTAGCAGCATTACTCGTCAAATTCAACAGCGCTTGTCGCAACTTCGAGGAATCAGAATATATCGTGCCAATATCGCGATCGCAATTGACGATCAAAGTGTTGCCATTTTTCCCTACCAGTGGTTGAACCGTAGTCACAACCTGCTCGATCAACTTCCACACATCGAAAGTTTCCAGAAAAAGAGTCATCTTTCCTGCTTCAATTTTAGAAATATCAAGGATATCGCTAATAATATTTAGCAACTGTTTGCCTGCAAGATTGATGCTTGCCAAATCCATCACAAACTCTTCTTCGCCTAGTTCGATCGCCTCTTCTTGCAGCAGCTCGCTGTAGCCAATAATCGCATTCAAGGGCGTCCGCAACTCGTGAGTCATATTTGCTAAAAATGTGCTTTTCGCTCGGTTGGCAGCTTCCGCAGCGTTCTTAGCAACTTCCAATTCGCGCGATCGTTCCTCGAGCTGCCGCTGCCGCACTTCCAAACCGTTGAGCAAACTGCTAATTTGCTGAGCCATTGTATTGAGAGTAGAAGATAGCACCCCGATCGCGTCATTAGAAACAATAGGCGATCGAGCCGTCAAATCACCGCTCGCCATCAGTTCAGCAGTTTGCCGCAGCAAGCCGAGATTCCGAATAATTGCCGACACCGACACCAAACCGACTATCCCCGCGATCGAACTCAAAACCAAAGCCCCCAGCAGCCAGTGCTGAGTGCGGCTCACCAAAGCCAGAGTTTGCTGCACCAGCACCACCATTGCTGCCTCTGGAACCCCCGCCGCCGGAGCTGACGCAGCGTCTATTGTCAGCAAATAGTTCTTCATCTCCACAGAACCCATCCACCCGACTCCCACCGCCATCCAAGTTATCAGTACCAAGATGACAAACAGCCCGATCAAAGAAGCCCGAGTTCCCAAAGAAATCTGCCTCGGAGTAAGTGCCGCCGCCCAAGGATAGCCCTTGAGAAAAGGATCTGGCGGAACCGGTACGCCCGAATTCCAAATCTCTTCAATTTGACCGTCCAACCTCACCTTACCAATCCGCACAGTTTTCCAGGTATGCTGTGTTTGGGCATCTATTTTTACCTTGCCCGAGGGCGCTGCAAACTCAATATTTTTAGCAGCCGCCCTGACTTTAACCACATCTATCGAACCAGCTTTTTCTACTGCTTGCTTCCACAGGTAAACACCCAAATAAGCAGCTTCGATCGGGTCATCCGTGACTCGATTTTCCCCGTATCGGGCTTTATAAGCCTTGACAAATTTACGATTTTCCGGTGTATCCACCGTTTGAAAATAGTTCCATACCACCAAATGTCCAGCAATATTGGACGGCCCGATCGCCCGCACTTCCTCTTCTGCTATACTGACCGACATCACCTGCAAATCATCGGGTTTCACGCCAGCTTCCCGCAACTTTTGGAAAAAAGCCACATTGCTGTCCCCGTTGAGAGTGTTGACAATAGCATCCGGTTTCACTGCTAAGATATGTGCGATCGCCTCGCCCACTTCCTTAGAACCGAGTGGCAGATACACTTCCCCCGCTAACTCTCCCCCCTGTGCCGCCAGTTGAGCTTTCACAATCCGATTTGCCGTGCGGGGAAAGATATAATCCGAACCCAACAGGAAAATTTTCCGCTTCCCCTGTGCCAGCAAGTAATTCACCCCAGGCACAATCTGTTGGTTCGGGGCAGCACCAGTGTAGAAAATATTCGGACACTGTTCTAGCCCTTCATACTGCACCGGATAGAACAGCAACCCTTTGCCCTGGTCGAAAGCCGGCTGTACAGCTTTGCGGCTCGCCGAAGTCCAACAGCCAAATACCACCGCCACCTGCGCTTCTAAGAGCAATTGCTTAGCTTTTTGAGCAAAAGTCTGCAAATCGCTGGCTCCATCTTCTATAACCGCTTCCAAGGGGCGTCCGAGCACCCCTCCCGCCGCATTAATTTCCTCAACAGCCAACAGCGTCGCATCTTTAACAGAAATTTCGCTGATGGACATCGTGCCCGTCAGCGAATGCAACACGCCTATTTTGATCGGCTCACGAGTCGAGCCGGCTGCTTCGAGGGGGTTACTGCTCCTTGCTCCCATAGGGTTTTAGATAATTTTTACCGAAAAATGGGGTTTAAAGCTCCGCACTTAAGTGCGGCTTTTATCTAGGACTTTCCTTGATAAAAAGTGCTGAGATTTGATATAATCATACCATGATAGTAAGAAAAGCAAAGCTGAAAAACAAAACGATAGAGCAATACGAGAGATTAATACTGTGCACTTGATGAAGCCATCCGAACAGGCGAGTTCATTAGAAAAAAAAGCTTTAACAGTTGACAGTTGACAGTTGACTTCGGAGTGCGAAGTTTTTAGGCAGGGGATTTCAGCCCCTGCCTAAAAACAATCCACCTAAAAATGGGGGCTGAAATCCCCTGTGCTTTGGTCAGATTTTGGATGGACAACGCAGATGTTAGCAAGACCATCTTGTACGCACTCTGCAAAGATATGCCTGCATAGTTCGCTTTCGCGAAAAAGCTCAATTCAGCCGCCCGTCAAGCCAGTGCGGAACGCGCTTGGGCTTCTATATCTAGCTTCTATAGCCGCTGTAAAAAAGGCGAGAAAAGGAAGGGTTATCCCAAATGCAAAAAGCACTGTCGCTCTGTAGAAGACATCTCCTAAAACAATCAAAGCCTCTGTGTAGTTAAGCTCTAGGACGTAAATGTAATCATCCTAAATTAGCTAGTGTGTACGATAAAACCAGACTTTGAGATATGTATTGTTGATAATTGTACCAAAATATTGAGTTAGCTGTATTAATTTCAATCTGACGCTTTCACCGCTTTTCCTAATGGTAGTAGCGCTCCAATTCGCAACTTTACTCTTCCACAAATCGTTAAAATTACTGGCTCATATTTTTGGGGATTTAATCTAAATCTTTCTTGGAAAACTTGAAATCTCTTGACAGTTATAATTCCATGTTCGACAAAAAATTGGCGACCCAAAAACGCTTTGTTTTGTTATTTTTGTTCAGTTGTTAATTCTGATTTTATGTTTTTTTTAAATGGGAGTTGTTATTAAATCTTCTCCAACGTAAGCTTGATCTCCCTTAAATCTTTGTTGAGGGTCAAACTCTGAGCGATATTCCCGAAATAAGGTTATATCCCTTTTAGGTTCAGGTTCCCCTGCCACAACATAAACTATATCTCTATCATCTGGCATGAAAATTATTTAACTTTTAAATGTAAGTTTTTGCGGCATTTAAATTGTCTGTTAAAAAACAATCAAACTCTTGTGGGGTGGGCGTCCCGCGCGCCTAAAATATACAATTTAAATGCACGACAGCTTAGGATTACTCTTCTTGCCTGAAAAGTATTTTTCTTGTTCATCACGAGTTCCAGGTCTTTCTCTGACTTGTTCGTAGGTATCTACTATTAATTAATATTCTGTGAATATTTCCTTAACTATTGCATGGTCAGCAGCGTTTTTTTACTTGTTCCAGCAAGCTAGATGGTAGCAATTCTCGCAGGCGCCCAAACCAATAGTTAAATGTATCATTAGCTGTAGACTCACTTACTCCAAACTGGATGCCCCGAAGTTGAAATGTTTTCCTCCGCCTAAGATAGAACCAAGTTAAAATTATTTATTCGGGAATAGATAGTTTTGGTTTTCGACCGACTCCACCAGCAATAATTCTCACTTTCTTGGATTCTAGTAAAGCTGGTTTTTCATGATGTAATCGTTCGGCATTTGGGAGCAATTGTTGTAACTGTTCATACACCAGACCAATTAATCGCTGTGTTTCTTTATGATTCTCTTCAATATGATTCAGGATGTCGCTCATGTTTCTGTGTAAACAAATGTCTTTTATGTTCTTTTACTACATAATGTTACTATTTTGGAGAGGGCTTCTGTTAGTGATTGGTAAATCTCTAACTAAATGCGTTTTATTTTGATGAATACGGCGGCTTGTTTGTCCACGTCGTGGGCAAATTTGTGTTTTATTTTTGACGATAAAGGCTCAAATAATTGTTGCTTCTGTCTCTAAGCTATCCTCGACGATTACATTAGGTATATTCAGTATTTTTGTCATTAATTTTTTCATATTAAACTTAAATGCTCGCTGTCTTCATAACATTTTAGCATATAGCAATCCTAAATCATTTGTGTAATTCTTGTAGGGGCAAACCCCCCGTGGTTGCCCCCATGAGGCCGGGGTAGGCACTCTTAGCACTACCCCTACATCTTTTTACGACTCCTTCCTGCAAGGATTGCTATACTAAGTACGGAAAAACCATTAATTGCTTGAATTGCTGCTACAAACTAACAGCAATCAATATTTCTTTACAATGTTCGGACTCTGGACTTCACAAACGATCGTCAAAAATTGATGGTTTTTGAATCCTGAATGTAAACTTTTGCGTAGATATACGTATACCGGGGAGAACATTGGCCTCCTCAGCTTCACAGAATCTTCATAATTATCCCGTAATAATACGGTAAATTTATAAAGAGTACGTAAAGATTGCCCTTAAAGGTAGCCAAAACCACGATTCTGTAAGTTAAACTGGGAGCCAGCCCAACCACACTTACGTAATGACCACACAATCCTGAAAAAACGCAATTTTATATATCCTAAAGGCGTTGAAGGGATGTCATAACCAAGGGGTGTTAGTCGGACATATCGACAAACAGTTTTTAAGCCAACTAAATTGCAACTCAACCAATAAAAATTGCTCATAACCGGGTTAGTTGTAATTCAAAAAACATTGAAACATTTTTTTTACAGGGTAAGTTATGAAAAAAAAAGTAGGGGTTAAAAATCACATTTTTAAAACCAGAGAAGCCTTGGAAAATTTCCCGGCTATTCAGAAAATCTTTGAGAAAATCGGTGGCGAACAGACATTAGTTGCCCAATTAAATACAGCCTGTGAAATTTGCGAGTTTCAGCTAGGAGATCAAATCACTCAATATCAAACATCAGATAGCAACAATTTCGTTGAAAAGGAACACAGCGATCGCAATTTTTATTTAGTTTGCGAGGGAAGAGTCAGGCTGCTAGCGGTAGAAGCGTCTCACCAGCAGGAGATTTCGGCGGTGGTACTGGAAGTCGGAGCAATATTTGGGACAGATGACCGATTTATTGACAGCGGACTGGCTTACAGGGCAATTGCGGCCGGCACTTGCCAAATCGGTCGAATTGCGGACACCACAATGCAGCTTATTTTAGAGGAATTCCCGCAACTGCAACAGCACTTGCAGCAAGAATTTCAAGAGCGACAGCGGTTAATATTTTTCAAGACACAAACAGATTTGCGCTCGCTCGCTCCCCACCAACAACAGCTTCTGTGGCCGCACTTACTTCCTTACATAGAAGAAAGCCGAATTCCGGCCGGAGTTTCCCTCGCTGATCACTGCCAAAACTCCAACAATCATTTTTGGCTCCGCAGCGGTCAAGTTCAAGGTCAAGCACCGCCGATAATCGGCAGTAACTGGGAACATTCAGACGTAAAGAGCGACTGGATAGCGGTAACAGATCTGCTAATTTACCAGCTTAGCAGCGAACAGTGGGAAATCGCCAAAGCCACAATTAGTTCCGAAAGCAATTCCCGTCCTAAAATCATCCGCAAACCTCCAATTTTAAGCTTAGTAACGCCGCCCCAAGATGCCAGCTCTACCTCACAAACCGAGCCATCAAAATTAACCGCAGTTGCTCAGAAAAAGCCCGCAACCGGAATCTTCAGCTTTCCCAAACCCAAGCGGCGCCGCTGGTTGAGCAGCAGACACCCATTCATTCAACAACAGAGCACAGCAGATTGTGGAGCTACTTGCTTAGCCATGATTAGCGAATATTGGGGTAAAAAATTCAGCCTAAATTACTTGCGCGAATTGGCAGAAATCGGCCGCAGCGGCGCGTCGCTCAAGAGTCTGGCCAAAGCAGCCGAAAGGATGGGATTTCAAACCCGTCCCGTGCGAGCTTCTTTAACTCCGCTGCGAAATCAAAATCCCTGGATTGCTCACTGGCAAGGCAATCACTATGTGGCAGTTTACCGCTTTAAAAATCAACAGGTTTTAGTGGCAGATCCGGCTGCGGGGAAGCGGTGGATGAGCATTAAAAGTTTTACCGAAAATTGGACGGGGTACGCCCTAATTTTAGACCCGACAGCGGAACTATACCGCAATCACAGTGGCGAACATCAAGGCATTAAAATTAAAGATTTTGTTGGCATAGTCTGGCCCTACCGCGCTGCGATCGCCCAAATTCTGATCCTCTCCTTGTTGCTCCAAATATTTGGTCTAGTTACTCCCCTATTTACCCAAGTAATTCTCGACCAAGTGGTTGTCAGCAAAAGCGTAGTAACTCTGCACGTTTTTGCGATCGGACTGCTGCTGTTTAGTGTTTGGCGAACGCTGTTGGGTGCAACAAGACAGTATTTGCTGGATTATTTGTCGAACCGCATTGACCTGACTTTAATTAGCGGCTTTATCAGTCACACTCTCAGTTTGCCGATTAAGTTTTTTGAATCTCGTCAGGTGGGCGATATCTTGACGCGGGTTCAGGAAAATCAAAAAATTCAGGCATTTTTGACTCGCCAAGCTATTACGGCTTGGTTGGATGCTTTGATGGCTGTGGTTTACATCGGGCTGATGGTTTACTATAACTGGCGTCTGGCGTTGTTGGTGCTGGCGTTGATTCCGCCGATCGTGATTTTGACTTTAGTCGCAACTCCATTTCTGCGAAAAGTGTCGCGGGAGGTTTTTACCGAAAGTGCTAAGCAAAATTCATCTTTGGTGGAAATGATTACTGGGGTGGCGACGGTTAAGGCAACTGCTGCTGAGCGAGAAATGCGCTGGCGCTGGGAAGACCAATTAACTTGCATGGTTAATGCTAAATTTCGCGGGCAGAAGTTGGCGAATTCTTTGCAGGTGATCGGGGGTGGGATTAATACTTTGGGGAGTACGGCTTTGCTGTGGTACGGGGCAATGCTGGTGATTCAAGACGAGTTGACGATCGGTCAATTTGTCGCTTTTAATATGATGATTGGGAGCGTGATTTCTCCTGTGCTGTCTGTAGTGGGACTTTGGGACGAGTTTCAAGAAGTGCTCGTTTCGATCGAGCGTTTGGATGATGTATTCTCTGCCCAACCTGAAGAAAGCCCTTACAAGCCAATGCTGGTGCTGCCTCGCATTCAGGGAAACGTCAAGTTTGACAATGTTTCTTTCCGCTATTCTCAGGATGAGGAACGCAATACGCTGCAAAATCTTTCCTTTGAGGTGCAAGCTGGAGAAACTGTGGCAATTGTCGGCCGCAGCGGTTCCGGTAAGAGCACTTTGGTAAAGCTGCTGCAAGGTTTCTATTATCCAGAAAAGGGGCGGCTAACAATTGACGGCCACGATATTCGGCACATTTCTTTGCAGTCGCTGCGAGTTCAGTTGGGTGTTGTTCCTCAAGATTGTTTCTTGTTTTCGGGAACGATTTTGGAAAATATTACGCTGTATAAAAACGGCAACGATGCTACTTCTGCAAGCTTGGAAGAGGCGATAGAAGTGGCGAAGCTAGCAGAAGCTCATGCTTTTATTCAAGATATGCCGCTGGGTTATCAAACTCCTGTGGGGGAAAGGGGAACGAGTTTGTCTGGGGGCCAGCGGCAGCGAATTGCGATCGCCCGCGCTCTTTTGGGCGATCCCCGAATTTTGGTTTTGGACGAAGCAACTTCTTCGCTGGATACCGAATCTGAGCGCAGGTTTCAGCAAAATCTCGCCCGCATTAGTCGCGATCGCACTGCGTTTATTATCGCTCATCGTTTGTCTACGGTGCGTAATGCCGATCGCATTTTGGTTCTAGAGAAAGGCATTTTAGCCGAACAAGGCAACCATGACGAATTGATGGCTGAACGCGGACTTTACTATCACCTCGCTCAGCAACAACTCGATATTTAAAGTCAGTTGACAGTTGACAGTTGACAGTTGACAGTTGACAGTTGTCATTAGTGCTGTCCCCCTCGCGAACATTAGTCATTAGTCATTAGTCATTCGCAACCAACACAAGACTAAAGATAATTTCCAATTTCCAATTGCCAATTCCCAATTGCCGATTCCCAATTACCAATTACCAATTGCCAATTGCCAATTTCTAATTACTAATTTGGAGTAAATACCATGCTTTCAGAAGATGACAAAGAATTATGTGCGGCTCCTGATGAGATAGCTGAAGTCTATGGGGGCGTAGCTTCAAGGCAAGAAAACGAAGCCCGAAAAAAAGACCGCTCTTTAGAAGTAGTCGAATCTCAAAATCGCTCTTTTCAAACTGATGACGGTATCAATATTGCCAAGTTCCGGCAGCCTGATGCTAATAATTGGTCTACTTCTTTGCACTCGGTACTCGACCAGCCACCAGTATCTTTCCCGCAGCGGTTGATATTAGGAGGAATGGTTTTTTCCGTAGCTTTTGGAGCGTGGGCAACTTTGGGGAAAATTGACGAGGTTGGTCATGCTCAGGGCAAATTAGTTCCCAAAGGCGCTGTTTACAAAATTCACCCGACGGATACGGGAAAAATTATTAACCTCGCTATCAAAGAAGGTCAAAAAATCAAAGCTGGACAATTATTGGCCGAATTAGACCCGTCGAATGCCCAGAGCGAGGTGGAGCGTCTTGATAAAATTCTGGACGCTGATCGAATTCAATTGGTACAAGAGGTGAGTTCGATCGAGAGAACTCGACTGGAAGTTGAAGCGAGCGAAGCTATTGCTGCTGCAGACCAGCGGGGGGCTGAAGCTGCGATCGCCCGTGCTCGCGCTTCAGCCGCCACCACGCAGTCTCAAATCGAGCAATTGCAAGCAGATTTAGTGTCTCAGCAAGCGCGGCAACAACAGCTCAAACCTCTGGAAAAGAATGTGCAAGACTTGCTATCGCAACTGAAAACAGATATTAACTCCCAGCAAGGGCGGCGCGATCAGGTGAAACCATTGCAACGCAAGACTCAAGAATTGCTCGCCCAATTGCAAGCAAAAGTGACTGCTCACAAAGAGCGGATCGCGCGTCTCAAACCTTTGGTAGATGAAGGAGCACTGTCAAAAGACGTATTGTTTCAAGCTGAGGAAGCTCTACGAGAAAGCGAAAATGCGGTGATTAGAAGCCAGTTGGGGGAGACAACTCAGGCTGACGATCGAGTATTTGAAGTCGAGCAAACCGTTCGCGACAGGCAAAGTGCTGCTATCAGGAGTCAACTGTCTGATGCAACTGGGGTTAAGGAAAGGCTGTTTGAAGTCGAGCAAAGTTTGCGCGATCGAAGTAGCGCCATTTCTAGAACCCAAGGTGAATTAAATCAACAATTGGCAGAAGTCGATCGACTGCAAGCCGAAGCCGCCAGCAAACAAGCCGCAGCGCGCCAAACGCAGTTAGAAAAAGAGCAAAAAATTCAGCAGTTGGAAATGCAATTAAATCAAGTCAAATCCAAAATTGCCGAAACCCAAACCCTGCTCGCTCAAGCAAAAAATCAGCTCAAACAAAGATTTCTTTACGCACCCGTCAGCGGAGTGATTTCCGCGCTCAACATTCACAACACCGGCGAAGTAGTTCAACCGGGTCAAACTATTGCAGAAATGACTCCGGATCACGCTCCGCTAGTGCTGGAAGTCAGTTTGCCAAACCGAGAAGCGGGATTTGTCAAAGCTGGAATGCCGGTGCAAGTCAAATTCGATGCTTTTCCTTATCAAAATTACGGCGTGATTCCGGGAAAAGTTTTATCTATTTCGCCGGATGCCAAAACAGACGAGCGATTGGGTGTTTTTTACCGGGTGGAAGTGAGTATCGATCGAGACTCAGTGAAAGCCAAAAATCAAACCTGGAAACTCAAAGCTGGCCAAACAGCTACTGCGGAAATTGTCATTCGCCAGCGCAGCATAGCCGACATTTTGCTTGACCCTCTCAAGCAGCTACAAAAGGGCGGCATGAGTTTGTAGAACGTTAGTTAAGTGGTTGTTGTCCTTTGTCACTCTCTATACACAAAACAGGATAAAACAATGAATTCCCAATTTCACCATTCTGCCAATCCTTCTCAAATTGGAATCAAACCAGAACAATTGGATGAGATAATTTCAGCCATCCTGGCAGGAAAGTATTCTTGGGCTTGTTTTTTACTTTTGCGGTGCACGGGTTACAACCCTCTCGACTATATCCCTTACCGTACTTCCAACCGCTTGCTTAAGGAAAACAGTCAAATCAGCAAGTCGAGTAAATCCGAAACTAAGCCTGCATTGGGGAAAATTGCGGATTTAGATTATGTGGAAGTGGTGAGGGAAAAACGAGCCGGAGTTCGAGGGGGTGATGCAATTCCGATGGGTAGCGAGTTGCAGTCAGATACCGCAGGTTTTGTAGCTGAAGTCGCAGGCGCAGGTTCACATATCTCGGCGCCGGGGGTTGATGTTCACAATCAAGGATTTTGGGCTGGATGTAAGACGCGCTGGTTTAATTGGGCGGGTAAGTAATTTAGTCGATTGACCGACAACCCGATTGCGGGCGTTGGGTGTACCAATTTTTTGGTTGACTCACCGCGGGCGATCGGGTTTTTGAGTATCTAACATCCGCGCTTTGGATAAATCTGCCAAAATGGCAACACGCTGGGGCGATCGTACTTGATAATTTGTTATCTGGTACGCCTTTTATTGTCATTGTTCGCTGTGCGTCGCAATCGCAGAGACTAGGTGATTGCGACACGCAGTGAACAATGACAATAAAGGGGATGAGTAACCCTGATTTAGTATTATAAATTGAGCCAAATACTACAATCTTCCCGTCTCGTCAATAAACTATCAAACGAGGCTGGTTTTTGGATGTCAAAATATATCGATCGGCACATCGATTAGGACATTCACTCCGCTCATCAATAGAGTCTAAAATCCTTGCTTCATAAACGGTTGGATTCGGATACCATAACTGTCAACTGTCAACTGCTATATATCGATCGCCTCTAGTTTGCGAGCAAATAATTAACATAGATTCATGAAGCTGACTTTACAATTTAATTTTCACAAATCTGCCAAATTGGCAACACAGCTCTAATTAGTCCAGATATATTAGGTACATCGAAAGAAAACAACGTTCCTTCGAGCAACTAATCAAAAAAAAACAGGAAAAAGCAATGATTATCTCAGACCTCAACCACGTCGAAATCGTCTCCGAATCAACCCAAGTAGAAGGCGGATACTACTACAACTTCTACGAAAATGATTTCGTCAAACTGCAGATTGTCTCGAAGCCAGAAATCAAAGGCAATAGCGCGATCGCATTAGCAGATTCTAATGCCTACGGCAAAAATACTTTCGCTAAGAGTGTCACCTACACTGAAACCGCTCAGGGTTACTATTCCACAGCTTCCAGTGCCTCCGTAGCTGGTTCCCTAGGTTCCTACTTCTACTGGTAGTAGTTCTACCCTACAAACAGATAGCAGAAACCGCTGCAAGATCGATATCTTAACAACTTTCAGCGGTTTTCTATCTATTCCGTGAATGTCAAGGGTAACTATAGCAGTTGACAGTAGACAAGTGACAGTTATGGTATCCGAATCCAACCGTTTATGAAGCACGGATTTTAGACTCTATTGATGAGTTCCTGAATGTCCTAACCGATGTGGCGGTTGCTATACAACACAGTATTCAGGTTGTGATGAATAGAGTGGATGGCAAAATTAATGATTATTTGCGACTTGGATTACCAGGAAGAATTGATTGAAGAAACTAATATTGTCGGCGGTGTCTATGCCTACGCAGATACCAGTGCATTCGCTAGTAGCGGTTCTGGTTCTGCTAATGGTGATGCTGTGGCTGTTGGTCAATCTACTTATGCTAAAACTCGAACTAATACAACAGTCTCGCAAGGTTTCACTGACTCCCAGGCTCAGGCTTACGCTTATGCTAAAACTGGAAAAAATTATGCACGAGCTGAATCAGACAGTTTTGCTCTGTTTATCGGTTATTGAAGAATCACAATTTAAGCAAGTTTGGTTTAAGAAAGTTTAGTTTAAAAACCGAGGCTCATTATGTTGATATCGGATTTGTCCTACCTCGAAAATGTTTCAGAAAACGACTTAATTTTAGGTGGTACTGCATAAGAATTGGATGCCTTTTCATCAGTGGACAGTGGAAACACTTTGACTACTACAGACATTATTTTTAGAAACAAAGGTCAAGTTACGAAAGCAACGGGTATAGGAACAGCTATGGCGATTGGCACTAATCCTCTAGCTGGTGTTGATGTTTACTACGCAGGCTTTGATAAAGTCAAAGTAAAAATTAAATCAGGAACAGGAGCAAACTATGCTTATGAGACTGTTACTGTAAAGGCGATGGACTTGCCATACTAACTTTGATGGCTTGTACTAAGGGCTTAAGCCCTTTTTAGCTTTTAATGATTGACCACTGCATCACGGGTACGAACGGGTTTCAGCCGAGGAAAGAGCCGATCGCCCCAACTCGCTGAATGCCAATTCTAATTACTTCCGCATCATGGCAGGTGCAGGGCGATCGCGATCGCCCTGCACCTGCCATGACTCCGCATCAATTCGATCGCGATCGTATTCAAATGGGCTAAATCCGTCGCCTTCCAGGCTGATGCAAGCCCCTCCAACCGCCATTCCAAGTCCCCTCCCATCCGCTCAACCACAGTCATCAAAATGCTGCCAAACCCCGCTCTGTTAATCACAATTCAGGAACGGGAGCAGCGGTGTGTCAGGAGGCGATCAACACCAGTAAGCGCGCCCGGATACAAAGAGTATAAAAATTGAAAACTTGCGTAAGTCTTATAATTTCAAACAAATCTGCCAAATTGGCAACATACCTCTAATTAGTCCAGATATATTTAGGTAAATCGAAATAAAACACGGTTTTTGCTCATCTTTAGCAGTCCGCCCTAATATTTTTTGAGTACGGGCGAGTGCAAGGAAGGTGCAGTTTAAATTTATACAAGCCTTTTGAGAGTGATGGTGATGGCTAAATCAAATGCCATTGGCAATCAGTAGCGATCGCCCAGATTGGTATTGGTAACAGTTTGGTCGCGTCCTATTTTCGGGATGCACCAAGGTTCATTTATTAAAAACATTTCAGTCTTTAATCTGAAGTCAAGAGCAATTGTTTCACACTCTTTAAAATCCTACATTGGCATTCATTGAAATTGGGAATGTCGGTGTTCGTGCAAGTGCTTTTCGTCTTTACATACAGGTAAAAGGAGATAAATCGCGATGCCTCCATTAGATTCATTAGCTCCTGAGCCCTTAAATAATATTGTTGGAAACAACAATAGTTTAAACACCTTGAATTCGTTGGCGAATAACCCTGGTGCGGGCAGCAGCAGTAGTTCCAGCACATCTAGTGCCTTTGTAGATGACAGCGGTGCAGGCAGCACCAGCAGCGCGACAGCCACTTCCTCAGCGGAAACCAGTACCAGTAGTGAGACTGCTTACGCTGCGGGGGCTACCTCTAGCAGTGGCAGTGCACAAGCGCAAACTTCTTCCGTTGCTCCGCCAACTACTAGCGCCACAGCAGCAACACCAGCAGCAACACCAGCGCCAACACCAGCAGCAACACCAGCGCCAACACCAGCGCCAACACCAGCGCCAACACCAACACCAGCGCCAACACCAACACCAGCGCCAACACCAACACCAATACCAGCGCCAACGCCAACACCAGCGCCGTTAGGAGACAGCAGCGGTGCTAGCAGTAGCAGCACCGCGACAGCGACTTCTCCGACAGGGAGCAGCAGCAGCACTCAGACAGCATCGGCTCCCGGCGGTACTTCTAGCAGTGCGAGCGCCTCAGCTAGCAGTGGTTTAGATACTCCGCCAACTACTAGCGCCACAGCAGCAACACCAGCGCCAACACCAGCGCCAACACCAGCGCCAACACCAGCGCCAACACCAACACCAGCGCCAACACCCACACCTGCACCAGCACCAGCACCTGCACCAGCACCTGCACCTGCACCTGCGCCAGCACCTGCGCCAGCACCAGCACCAGCACCAGCACCCACACCTGCACCAGCACCAACACCCACACCTGCACCAGCACCAACACCCACACCTGCACCTGAGCCAGCTCCGGCTGCTACAGACTCTGCACCGGTAATTAATATCACAGCGCCAACACCCACACCTACGCCAACACCCACACCTACGCCAACACCCACACCGTCAAATAATGACGGTGCAACGTTCACCCCCGCGACTGGCGGCACTTCTAGCAATTCAAGTTCTTCTAATTCCTACTCAGACATTACGGGTACTGGCGGCGAGAGTACGATAATTTCTGAGCCAACAGATAACAGTAACAGCAATAATTTGATCGCACTTCCCGATCACAATACGAACAACAGCAATGCTGAGACAACCCCGCCTCCAGAAATGATCGCCCCAGAAAACTATCCGGGCGCATTAACTATCAGCTACGACAGCAACGGCGACGGATATTGGCTCGGCACCAGCGATAGTGATGTGATTACTTGCGGTAGCGGGATCGATCAAATTTTTGCAGGAAGCGGCGACGATATTGTCACAGGTAACAGAGGTGATGATGCGATCGATGGAGGCGATGGAAACGACACTTTGCGGGGAGGAAAAGGTCAGGATTTACTGATTGGCGGCAACGGCGACGATTTTCTGTGCGGCGACTTCGGCACCGATACGTTGATTGGAGGTAGCGGCGCTGATACCTTTGCCTTTAGACCCGAAACAGCTAGTGCAGAAGCTAATCCATTGTTAGCAGATCTAGTCGTTGATTTCAATCCCGCTCAAGGCGATAAAATTGGGCTGACAGGGGGACTTTCGGTAACAGACTTGACACTCGTCGCGTTTGATACGGATGGTGACGGTACGACAGACGCGACTCTGGTCAAGTTTAGTTCAAATAATGGCGATCGAATTTTAGCTGTTGTTTTGAGAACAGTTAACGCAGCGGGTGCAACAACTTTGAGCAATTCTGATTTTATTAGTTTGCCAAATGACATCTTGTAGCCAAGGGTTAAATTATTAACGCTAATTACCAGCGGCTAGCGTCGGGGGATGAAGTTAATAAAGTTATATAGGTTGAGAGAGAAAGATGAAAGATTTTTACGGGCCATTGATTGAAGCAAGTGAAATCATCGAACAACTCAGACAAGAGCAGCAAATAAAGACATTTAGTCAAAAGGTTTTGCAGAAAAAAGTTATTGAGAAAGCAGCCCGGGAACGGGGGTTAACTGTGACTCCCGACGAAATTCAAGCTGTGGGCGACCAACTCCGCCGCGAGAAGCGTTTGGAGAAAGCAGCGGATACGATTTCTTGGCTGGTAGATCAGATGATTTCTGTAGAAGACTTAGAAGCCGGAATTTGCGATCGGCTCCTCAGCCAAAAACTAGCCGAACACTTGTTTAGCAAAGAAGTAGGAAAGATTTTCGTTCAAAACAAATTGCAATTTGATCAAATAATTCTTTATCAAATAGTTGTTGCCAACCCGCAGCTTGCTCAGGAACTATTTTATCAAATTCAAGAAGGAGAAATTAGCTTTTTTGATGCGGCTCACCTTTACGATATTGACGAAAATCGTCGGCATATATGCGGTTGCGAAGGCAAAGTTTATCGGTGGGGTTTAAAACCAGACATAGCCGTCGCCGTCTTTAGCACTAAACCCGGAGAAGTGATTCGTCCAATTAAAACAGAGCTAGGATATCACTTGTTCCTGGTTGAAAAGTTTCTCCCGGCGGAATTAACCCCTGAACGGTATCAAGAAATATTGCACAATCTGTTTAACGAATGGTTGGCTAACGAAATCAACTATTTATTGTACACTTCTAAAGTGTAGGTGGCACGCGGAGCACAGAGAACCCTAAGTAGTTTGACGGGCGAATTATAGCGCTCTCGGTGGGGTTGTGCATGGAGCCCTCATATAGAGGTTCTACCTAAGCCCTATAACTGTTGCGCTTAACTTGGCAATTTGGATTTAACTATATTGCAAAAATTGATAAACTGGCGAAAAGTAGTCAGTTGTTCTGGATGAACTTGAATTCTGGTCAATAGCTGTTCCAAATAAAATGGCTTGAGTACATCTCCCGGTCGTTTCTTAGAATACGTAATATTTTTAGCTTCAAATAACGCTCTCAAATAAGCTCCGTGAAACTGAGCATGAGTATTAAACTCTTGATATCAGCCCATGTTTTCGGGACAGTTCACTGAAACATCATAATATCTAGTATAATCTAATAGAGCTTTATCTTGAGGATTTTTAGAATAAATTTTGCGATTGCCTAGCAGCCAACTTTCCAAGCATCGATTCTGAAATATCAGCACAAGTTCTGCATTGTTTAATTTCAATTTTTGCTGACTTAAAAACTCATCAATTTCAGTTTCGAGTTCAGAAACAGTATTTTCCTCGGCATCCAGACACACTACAAAATAGCTGTATTTTCCGTTTGAGTTGATTTTCTCTATCGCAGGCGGGATAAAATTGTATAATGAAGGATATCCTTCGCCACTAATCAAGTAATAATTTTTTTGAGTCACATCATCGCAATTGTCAACTCGCTGCAATTCCGGTAAAAGATGAGCCAACCAAGCAGGATAAACTTTTCTCTCCGATTGTGTTCCTTCAACTAAAAAATACAGATTCATTCAACTTTGATTCCTTCGCTATATTCTTCAAGATTAATCAGTTGCATAAAAGCTTGATGCCTTGATTTTCCCAAGTTCAAATCTTTTGCATCTATGGCAGTTACGATCCCACCTTTGCGAGTGACTATTTTCCAGTGTTCCATCCCAATATTATTGATTATGTAAGGATGATGGCTGGTGAGAATGAATTGAATATTTATATTTTCCACAATCAAATCTGTCACAACATCGATACAGTTAATTCCCAAGCTGTTTTCAAATTCATCAATCAGGATTACCGTGCCTTCGGGCGACAAGTACAGTTCGCTAATATGAATGAGAGTTTTCAACATTCCTGAAGAAATATTGTTTTGGAAAATCCAATCGTTAACACCCTTTTCTTTGATTTGAATAGGAAAACGGGTAAAAGATGGATTTGCGTTATCTTCTAATGCTTCTAGTTTAATATCTTCTACCTGCTCGAAAACATCGATAAATTTAGTTTTTATTTTATCGAAAATATCGGGACAAGGGCGAGCTATTAAAGCCAGTTTAAGAAGAATTGGCATATCACTTGCTTGAACATTTTTCAAAGCAAAATTATTATTGGAAATTATCGATAGTACCCTTACAGGTATACCATAAATTCCATTTAACAAGCTAGAATTGTCGCTATAAATGATTTCATTAAAAGCCTGCTGGACAGGTGAAATATCTTCTTCTTGATTTAAAATTTCAACGGCACTTTGAAACGGCGATAATTTGGGCGTTGTCTCGCCTTTGAATTTAATTTCATTATTGCTTCTTTCTATAATTACATTTCCCTCTCTGGATAGATGTTCTCGAACTATTCTAAATTTATTAATTTCGTCTTCCTCAGTAGGAATGATAGCAGGGACTTTTTGCGTTTCAAATTCGCCTTGCCAGCGATATTCTACATTGTTTACTGTCGAGAATGTAACGTCCCATGCTAAACCGTTTAACGAAGCACCATTAGCTATTCGCTGTAAATTCAAAATTCCTTTTAAAATTTGTGTTTTGCCGACACCAGAGACACCAACTAATAAAGCCAAGTTGGAAAAATAGATCGGTTCAAAACGCCACTCTCGTAAATTATCCCAAAAAGCTACTTTTTTAATTCTCATTTTCCCCTCCTATCTATTAATTATCTGCGTCCATCAGCGTTCCTCTGCCTACATCGGCGGTTAAAAACCGACATAATTTTGCCGCCACCAAGCCCGCACAAACTTAATCTCCTCAAACGTATAACGTTCTTCCAAAAACTCATAAATGGCTCTCAGTTTTTCATCCCCCATAACTTCAATTGCGTACACTATCGCCTGCTGGCGTTCCGATTCCACCAACAAATTTATATCAACTTCCCTGCCCATTTCCATCAATTCTATCAGATGCCCAGAAATAGTATTAGGACTCATCCCCCGCGCATTGGCTATTCCTTGAACTGTCAAACCTTGTCGGTATAATTCCCAGGTTTGCATCTGCGAATAAGACGCAACGTTGGAAAGATTGGGAAGATTAGCGGCATCAGAAGATGCAGCACCACTTGGCAATCCTTGTTCTTGGCAAAAAGTGCGTATTGCCTCCAAGAAAACCTTACCGTACTTATTTCGCTTGTTGCTACCAACGCCGTAAACTTCCTCGAATTCAGTGAGATTTTGCGGGCGTTTTTCTGCCATGTCTCGCAAGCTTTTATCGGCAAAAACTACGTAAGGTGGCACAAATTGTTCGTCGGCAATTTGCTTGCGTAGCGTCCGCAGTATGGCAAATAAACCTTCGACTTCTACTGCCAAGGAACGAACTTTTCCCTGTACTTCCCGCTGCGGTTCAATGGCGATTTCCACTGTGCGCTGACGTTTCATAATTTCCCAACTTTTTTCATTCAGTTTCAAAATGGGAAAGCCGTCTGTTTTTTCGTCTAATAAACCTTGATTTATCAGCGAACGGCTCAATCTTTTCCAATCCTCTGGACTTTTATCTTTGCCAATTCCGTAAGTAGAAAGCTGCTGGTGCTGGTATTGCAATATTTTTTGATTTTTTGAGCCTCGCAGTACGTCGATAATATGATTCATGCCAAATTTCTCTTGGCATCTCGCGATGCAGGAAAGAAATTTCATTGCTTCTATTGTCCAATCTTCTACTGGTTTTTTGTTGCAACAGTTATCACAATTGCCGCAGTTGCCGGGAAATGAATCGCCGAAATAATTTAATTGGACTGTGCGGCGGCACTCGCTGGATTCTGCGTAGTTAATTACTCGCCGTAACTGTTGGCGGGCTATTCTTTGTTCTTGTTCGTCTGGTTTTTGCTCAATGATGTATTCGATGGTTTTGACATCGCCGAATCCAAAAAACAAGGTGCAATGGGATGGTTCGTTGTCCCGGCCGGCGCGGCCTGATTCTTGATAGTATCCTTCGAGATTTTTGGGTAAGTCGTGGTGAATTACAAACCTTACGTCGGGTTTGTTGATGCCCATCCCGAAGGCGACTGTTGCTACCATTACTTGTACGTCGTCGCGAATGAAGCGGGTTTGATTGGTGGCGCGATCGACATCGTTCATGCCGGCGTGGTATGGTAGGGCTTGGATGCCGCTTTGCTGCAATTTGTAGGCAACTTCGTCAACTTTTTTACGGCTGAGGCAGTAGATGATTCCTGAACCGCCTTTTTTTTGGATGATTTGTAAAACTTCGGCAAAACTGTGCTTGGTTTTGGGGCGAACTTCGTAGTATAAATTGGGGCGGTTGAAGCTGGCGACGTGGATGTAGGGATTTCGCAGAGTTAGCTGCTGGATGATGTCTTGGCGGACGCGCTCGGTGGCGGTGGCGGTTAGTCCCATAATGGGAATGTCGGGATATCGATCGCGCACCCGTTCCATTTGCCTGTATTCTGGTCGAAAGTCGTGCCCCCATTCCGAAACGCAGTGGGCTTCGTCGATCGCAAATGCCGAAATTCCTAACTTATTTGCTACTATATCTAAAAACGGTAAAAATCTTTCACCCAGCAAGCGTTCGGGTGCAACATAGAGCAATTTAATCTTACCTTCGAGAATCGCTGTTTGGCGCGATCGGGTTTCCTGACTGCTCAAAGTGCTGTTGAGAAAAGTCGCCCCAATTCCATTATCCTGCAAAGCTTCCACCTGGTCTTGCATCAGAGCAATTAACGGCGAAACAACCACAGTCAATCCCGGTTTCAACAGTGCCGGTAATTGAAAACACAAAGACTTGCCACCGCCCGTCGGCATGACAATCATCATATCCCGTTTTTGTAAAGCAGCTTCGACAATTTCCTGCTGTCCCGGACGGAAAGAGTCATAGCCAAAAAAATGTTTAAGAGCTTGTTCCAGGGACAGTGGCACAGAAGATATTGGCGGATTAGACGCTGACATTTGCAGTAGTTGGTTGTTGGCTTCTCAACTATTCTATGCGTTTTGAGCGCAAATACAGTTACAATAATTGAGAATCTCAATTTAAGCAGAAAAACTGATGCCGAAAGCAATTTGGAATGGTGCCGTTTTGGCCGAGAGCGACAAGTGCGAAATTGTAGACAACAACTATTATTTCCCCGCCGATGCCATCAACCGTGAGTATTTCAAGGACAGCAGCACTAACACTACTTGCGGTTGGAAAGGTGTTGCTAGTTACTACAGTGTCGAAGTCGGCGGACAAGTTAATAAAGATGCTGCGTGGTACTATCCTACTCCGAAAGATGCTGCTAAAAATATTGCGGGGTATATTGCTTTTTGGAAAGGAGTTAAGGTAGAGGCTTAAAGCAGTTTTGAGTTAATCTAATCAGAACCCAACTTCTTGAACAAGTCTGGGTTCTGGGCCTTATTTCACTATTCTCAAGAACAGGCAAGATGCCTGTTCCACAAAGAGTGAATTTTATTGTATCTCCAAAATTAATCTTTTTCCCAAACGGCGACAGCTTCCGAACCCAAACCACGGCGAACAACAATCGGTTCGCTTTGTGTCAAATCGAGAATTGTAGAAACTTGATATCCCGGATCTGAACCGTCATCGACAATCACATCTACTAACTTAGAAAAACAGTCAAAAAGTTCAGCTTTGCCAAAACTTTCTGCTTTTCCTGCTGGCACGGTTGCTGCACCTTCATCATCGGTGGTAATGTGAGCGGATGTTGAAATAATTGGATTTCCCAAGGCTTCCAACATTGTAAAACAAAGCCGCTGGTCGGGAACGCGAATTCCAGTGGTTTTCCGCTTCGGGCTCATTACCAACCGTGGCACTAACTTGGTAGCGGGCAGCAGAAATGTATAAGGCCCCGGTATTAACCGCTTGATAATTCTGTATGCTTCATCGCTGACTGCAGCATAGTCGGTGATATTTGACAGAGAGGAACACAGGAACGTTAAAGGCTTATCATTGGATAGTTGCTTGATCTGCCTGACTCGTTCTACCGCAGACTTGGAGTTGAGATCGCAGCCGATCGCGTAAACTGTATCTGTCGGATAAAGCATCACGGCCCCATCTTTTAGAGCTTTTGTAATCTTCTCGATCCGGTCTCTTTGGGGTGCAACTGGATGCACTTCGTAAATAGTTGCCATGTTAAGATATTGCAGGCTAAGTGGGCGATCGAAATATCGAGTGAAACAATCAATGCTAAAAATTAATTGTTAACAATGAATAAAATAGCTTATTTTGACTGTCCAACCGGCATTGCTGGCGATATGTGCATCGGAGCTCTCGTCCACGCCGGCGTTCCTTTAGACTACCTAATTGAAAAACTCAATTTGCTCGGCATTTCGACAGAGTACCAGTTGTGGACGGAATTAGTCCACCGGAATACTCAACAAGCAACTAAATTTTATGTCCATTTAGCTGCGGATTTGTCGTTAAAACCTGAAAATTCCGCTACCGAACTCGATCCCTCGGAAACCGAATCCCCGACTTTTGACGCCCGCCACCACCATCATCACGGGGAAGAACATTCTCACAGTCACGAAGAAGATGCAGAAATTAGCCACACTCATCACCGCCATTTGCCAGAAATTGAGCAGATCATCGTCTCTGCAAAATTGCCTCCGCGCGTGGAAGCCTGGAGTTTGGCCGTATTTCGCAAATTAGCAGAGGCAGAAGGTGCCGTACACGGTATCCCCCCAAACGAGGTTCACTTTCACGAGGTGGGGGCGACGGATGCAATTGTTGATATTGTTGGTACTTGTTTGGGTTTGGATTGGTTGGATATTCAGGAGTTTTACTTTTCGGTGATGCCGACTGGTGGGGGTACGGTGAAGGCTGCACACGGCCGATTAGCGGTGCCGACGCCGGCGGTGATGCGGTTGTGGGAAACGCACCGAGTGCCGGTTTATAGCAATGGCATCGATCGCGAATTGTGTACTCCTACGGGAACAGCGATCGCCTGTACTCTCGCCTCCGCTTTCGGCCCGCCGCCAGCGATGCAAATTCAGGCGATCGGTTTGGGTGCAGGTTCTCGAATGCTGGCAATTCCTAATATTTTGCGCCTCTGGATTGGGGATAAGGAAGAGGGGGAGAGGGGGAGAGGGGGAGAGTGGGAGAGTGGGAGAAAGACGGCTACTAATTCCCAATTCCCCATTCCCGATTCCCAATTACCGATTACCAATTCCATAGAAACTATTGCGGTATTGGAAACACAAATTGATGATTTGAGTCCGCAGGCGATCGGCTATGTTTTTGATGCTTTGTTTGCCGCCGGAGCTCTGGATGTTTTCACTGCCCCAATTGTGATGAAAAAGTCGCGCCTGGGGGTTTTGCTAACTGCGATTTGTCATCCCGACTTTCAGGATGCTTGCGAAGCAGTTATCTTTCGCGAAACTACTACTCTGGGAATTAGGCGATCGACTCAACAAAGAACGATTTTACACCGAGAAATCCAGACAGTTAAAACAGAATACGGCGAAGTGCAAATAAAAGTTGCGAAGTCTGGAAAAACGATTGTTAATGTACACCCAGAATACGAAGATTGCGCGGAAATTGCCAGACTTAAAAATATTAGCTGGCGGGAAGTTCACCGCTTGGCGCTGCAAAGTTGGTACGATCGCACTTAATCAATTACAGTGACTTACCAGAAAGAATTGGTTTAAAGCCCCAAGCCTTGTAGGGAGAAATTAAAAGAAGACTATTCATTACTCTAATCCTCTTCCTTCCAGGTAGAGGTCGCTATCTTGCGGTCAACCCTTCGACTTCGCTCAGGGCAAGCTTTAACAGTTGACAGTTGACAGTTGACTTCGGAGTGCGAAGTTTTTAGGCAGGGGATTTAAGCCCCAGCCTAAAAACAATCCACCTAAAGGTGGGGGCTTAAATCCCCTCTGCTTTGGTCAACTGTCAACTGAAAAGAGGAATTTAGTCCCTGACGGGCTGACAACCCGTCCGACCCAGCAGGCTGGAGGAATATCTAAATCAGAGGAATCAAAGCCTCTGATATCGGTTTTGAGATGGCGAGATAAATTCAGCTTTTTCGTCAATTCAGACGTAGTTTAGTTTTTGGCTAATTAAACTAATATTTAAGCACACTAAGTACGGAAACCCCAAGAGTACCCGTCCCCATCACTCGGGGCAACCGCAGCAACCTTTTTCTTCAAGCTATCAAAAATTTGGGTTTAAAACCCTGTCCTTCTAGGACAGCTTTAATTTCTTAAAACTTTTTTCAAAAAGTCTGGTAAGTTCCGATATCTGGGGTATAGTATAAAAGTCAAGGTCAAATTCCTTTGCCATCGTGAAACAGGATATGAGACACACTTTCAGGCATAAACCGGGGGACCGAGAGCAGCGAAAACTCTTTAAACAGCTAGAGGCTGAATTCAGTAAGCCTTAAACCAGTCAAAAAAAACTATTTTTAGGATTGTTAAGTAGGGTAGGGCATACCCAAACTCTAGATAAATATTCTAGTACGCTTTTGGAGACAGACCCGCGCTTGGTGGCTGCGAATCAGGCTCGTTAATTGGTAGGATTCTACGGTTGAAAAGTCGGAGTATTGCCTTTCATGACGCAACACTTAAAGGTTAGTCGCTGAATTAAGAATCCCCGCACCTTGATAGTCGGGGAGTGTCAAAGAAACATACTTCATTCCCGATCGCATTATGGTTGCTTTACCCGATCGCCCATCGATGAGTGCAGAAGAATACCTGGCTTGGGAACCCACCCAAGAGGAACGCTACGAGTATTGGGATGGCGAAGTCGTCGCCATGAGTGGCGGCACCCGCAATCACAATCGAATTTCAGGAAATTTCTTCAGAATCCTAGATGATGCCCTTGTCGATCGCCCTTGCGAACCTTACATCGCGGATGTCAAAGTCCAAGTGGAACCAGGACAAAAGTATTTTTATCCTGATGTTGTAGTAACTTGTGAGGAGCATGATAACGATCCGCAATTAGTGCAATTTCCTTCCTTAATTATCGAAGTTTTATCGCCTTCCACAGAAGCAGCAGATCGCGGCATTAAATTTGCTAAATACCGCCAATTTTCAACACTGCAAGAGTATGTCTTGGTGCAAGTCGAACAGCCAGGAGTAGAGATATTTCGGCGCAATCAACAGGAGCAATGGGTTCTCTCCGAGTATGGTTTGGGCGATTCCTTGCAACTTGAATCGGTGAATCTAGAAATTGCGATCGCCGATTTATATCGCCAAGTACAATTTTCTTAAAAATTCCGCTGTTAAGGGATTTGATATTAATTATCCTAGGGATATTTTTAATTATTTGAATGAACCGCGAAGACGCGTAGAGCGCGAATAAAGAATAGTATCTTATTCTTTCTCTTTCTTCGCCTCCGCGTGCCTCGCGGTTCATTTAATCTTACTCCAGATTCGTAAAAACCAGGTTTCTGGGCCCCGATGCGTAAGTCAAATTTAAACTGAGATGTTGCACCATTCTCAATAAGCTTTTTATGAACAGGCTTTCCGGCCTGTTCCACAAAGAGGGAATTTTCTTGTGGAACAGGCCGGAAAGCCTGTTCTTGAGAATGGTGCAAGATGTGAGATTTAAACAAACTGACCCGTTGGAGTCGATCGCACGCGGCGAATCCCAATCACCGACGGCATCGGCGAACGACGCCTGTCATTCTCAATATTACTCGGCCACAAACTGCCGCGAGCAACACTACGAGTCTGATTAAAAACCGCACCGTTCAAATCCAACATTTCAATTTGCCGACTCAGTACAGTACCATCATCGATCGGGCAATCTTCCCCCGGATGCTGCACCGAAAGCAACAGCGTATCTCCCACAAAAGTCGGCCCCGTCATTTCGCACCGATTCGGGCCGTAAGCAAACGGAATTACTGTTCCTGCATTCGGCCCAGAAGTCGGAATATAAAACAGCCAATTGTTGCCGAAAACTCCAGTAAAATCTGACACATTTCCAGTCTTGTTGTGGTCGATCGTCGTTGGCTTTCCAGCCGCACCCACATCAAAACCGTTATGCGTGCTAGTAGACATATCAGTGACGGCCCAAATGTTACCTTGAGGGTCAAAATCCAAATTGTCTGCACTAGCAAATCCCGACCCAGCTACCGAACCCGCTTCTCCACCTTGAGCCAAACGCTGCCAGCGGAACGTCAAACCTGCACCATCAGGACTGTCTTCAATTATTTTGTAAAGTCCTCCCGACTGCTGAGTGCTGTTGACTGCGCTACCGTATTTAGCAACAGTAAAAATGCGAGAATCTGGATAACCGTCGCTTCCGGGTGCGGCGTCAGTATAAGCAATGAAAACTTCCTGAGTAGTAGGATTAACTTCCAAATCTTCTGGCCGCGCCGTCGGAGTGCCACCCATCAAATTAGCAGCTAAGAAAGCATCAACTAAAACCGCACCTTGGCTGCTGTAGAAATTAGCAAGAGTTTTATTTTGGTAACCAAGAAGTGCTGTTGCTTCATTGGTTGTATCTACTACAAAAGAACCGCCGTCCTCGGTTTGCCCAGCAATTCCGGCGCGTTTGGGCAAGCGAGTATTTGCATCTCTTTGAGCTTTGCCAAAAGTTGCTAATTCTGCCTCGCCAACTTTAGAAGGACGCACCGGATTCGTCTGGGAATTTAATGTCAATGGCAGCCATCTTCCAGTACCGTTGCGGTTATATTGGGCAACGTACAAAACGCCGTCTTCAAATAACCGGCTGTTGTTTTTATCTGCGGGATTTGTGACAGTACCGTTGCTGACAAATTTCCAGGTGTGTCCGCCGCGTCGATCGTCCCCCATGTACACTACTAATCTGCTACCTGCTGCTGCGCGAATCGCGACGTTTTCGTGGCGGAAACGGCCTAAAGCGGTGTGTTTGCGGGGGCGGAAACTCGGATCTTGAGGATCGACTTCTACCATCCAGCCGTATTTTTCGCCCACTAAGCCGAATTCCTCACCAGTAGTGCCCTTGGCGTAGCTGGTTTGGCCGCCGTTGGGTTTGATGTTTTCCTGAACTCCCACGAAGAATAGTTCGCTACCTTGGAAGTTTTCTTCGGCGGAGAGGATTGTGCCCCAAGGGGTTGTGCCGCCGGAACAGTTGTAGGCTGTGCCGATGATGCGGTTGCCGAGCCCGTCGCTGTTGACTTGGGCGAAGACTTGGGTAGCTGCAGGGCCCGTGCCCGTGAGGTACTCGTTATCGCCTTGTCTGGTGCCCCAGGAGGTGACATCTTTGTATTTGTCGGCACGCTGGCTGTTGATGCCGAGGCCGGAAAGTCCGTGAATGCGTCGGTTGAGGGAGTCGCCGGCGATCGCCCCAAAGCGTCCGTTAGCTTGTTTGGTGATGCGAACGATCGAACCGCCGAGATTGTACAGGAATTCGCCGAGGGTATCGCGATTCTTTACCGATAAGTCTATACCGAGGACGGCGCGATCGGTTGCTGGAAATGGTGCCAGATCAGACGGCGCTTCCGGCGTCACTTTCGACATCGGAAAACCTACATACTCGTGGTTAACCCAGAGATAGCCGTCGTCACTGCTGCCACGAAGGGGTAGGAAGGCGGTGTAGTCGTTGTTGTAGCCGAAATAGTCTGCCGGATTGGGAAAAACTCGATCGCCCCAGCGGAGAATCACATAACGTTCGTATTCCGGCGGCACAACCACATCGTCAACAATGTTGTAGCTGGTTAATTTAGTATTCTGCGAGGCCGCCATCACGGTTCCCTGTCCGTTTAAGCCCGTCGGCATAAAGCTGGACAATTCTTGATAAATTGGCAGCGGGTGGGGAAGTCTTAACGGAGTGAAAGATAGCGGCCCTATAACAGATTCCGCCGAGGTGGAATTGATGCCGAAGAGTGTTTGAGTTAGTTGAGGGGCAAGCACAGTGGTAGCTGCGCTGCTGCCGAAGAAAATTAGCAGTTGTCGGCGAGTTATTTTAGACATAAATTCCTTTTCAAACCAACATCCCTAATCAGATGATTCCGTATGAAACTTTATCACTGTTAAATTAAGGGAAGTTAACCTGAAGGTTAATTAAACTGGAATTATATTTTGGTTAATAATTGGTTATTGGTTGTTTGTTGTGTGCTACCAATTTCCAATGCCCGATGCCCGATGCCCGATGCCCGATTTCAATCATCTCGAAAACCCGGATCATTTTTTCGGGATGTCGATCGACTGGGCGCAGGTACATTTATCACTTGCGAAAACCCAGAATTTGCGGGCGAGATATTGCCATCTCTGAATCCCAGCAGCAATTGAGCATCCGCAAAATATCTAGTCCACTGTTCGATTCTCGAATCTTTTTGCCAGTCGCGGCGGGATACTCTCGATCGCAAAACTGGAACCCTTTGTCGGCGGCGATCGGCTGTAATGATGATTGTAACTTCTGTTAATGCCGGATTTTCTTGAAACTCGCGGGCGATCGACAATGCGGCTAAATCTTCCGCCTGCTGCACTAAACTCGCAAAAGATTGACTGCCGTCCGAATCTAAGGTAAGGTAGCGCTCTTTGGTTTCAGCCAAAGCTATCGATATACTTGCTGTTAAACTGATAATTGCTAGAATAACCGCCGACAATAAGCGTAGGTACAAATTCATTATGTTCTCAACTAAATACTAACACTTGTCAATGATAGTTAATAAAATTTAACACTAAGTTAATATTTGATTAAAATAATATTTTGTGTCACCACATTTCCCTAAAAAAATGTCCTGTAGACTCAATTTACCACAAAAAATTAGGCTTTTAGGGGCGGATTTTACTCGAAATATTTGTCGGTAGTAAAGGATATCGATCAACCCGCCCCCGCGTTACTCTTCTTCCTTCTTCCTTCTTCCCTCTTCCTTTTTCCTGACATCCGCTACATCCGTTACACAATCCGTTGCCGAACCTTCTTCCTTATGAAATCAACAAAATGTGCGATCGCCCTCGGTAGCAACTTAGGCGACTCCCTCGCCACACTCAAAAGCGCGATCGTAACCCTCAACAACACCCCAGGAATAGCAGTAAAATCTAATTCAACCTGGTATCAAACCGCCCCCGTCGGGCCGCCCCAACCCGATTACATCAACGCCTGTGCCATCCTAGAAGTGGCACTAGAACCCGAACAATTGCTAGCAGCTTTATTAGAAATTGAAATAAAATTTAATCGAATTCGCCGAGAAAAATGGGGGCCAAGAACACTCGACCTAGATTTGCTGCTGTACGACAATTTAATCTTAGAAACTCCGACACTGACTTTGCCTCATCCCCGGATGACCGAAAGAGCTTTTGTATTAGTACCTTTAGCAGAAATTGCCCCGGATTGGGTGCATCCGGTGACGAAAAGTGCGATCTTCCAACTGCTGCAAACCGCAGACTGTTCCGGAGTGCAAAAATTGCAACTGTAAAAATTGAGCAAAATTCACAAAAAATGCAACCCTAGGTAAGGATCGCGAATTAAATAACTTACAATTTTAATTGTTATTGTGGGATGGGCGTCCCGCCTGTCCAAAAAGGACGGGCGGGACGCCCATCCCACAAACTTGTGGAAGTTATTTAATTCTCATTCCTAAGCTGCAAACAGTGATAGTTATCAGTCATTCCCCATCTAAAATCTAAAATCTAAAATCTAAAATCCTATGAGATCGCATATCATGTCTTAAATCGGTGCACTCTAACATTATTCGCTTGTCACTTATGTCGATCGGTCAAGAACTACCCCAACTCCTCAAACAGCGCCTATTTTACCAAGGGCGCAAATTTAACTTTGACGTAGCTACCCTCCGCCTTCCCAACGGTTCCGAAGGCGAGTGGGAATGTATTCGCCACCCCGGCGGAGCACTTGCAGTTCCCGTCACCCCCGAAGGTAAACTTGTCTTGGTACGCCAATATCGCTTTGCCACAAAAGGGCGAATTTTAGAATTTCCCGCTGGTACGGTAGAAATCAATGAAAGCCCCGCCGAAACTATCAAACGCGAAATCGAAGAAGAAACCGGATATCGCGCCGGAAAATGGCGGAACTTAGGGCAATTTTTTCTCGCCCCCGGTTATTCCGACGAAATCATTTATGCTTTCTTAGCCCAAGATTTGGAAAAACTGGAAAAGCCGCCCGCACAAGACGAGGATGAAGACATTGAAACAGTTTTATTCACCCCGGAAGAATTAGACAAAGCTATCTTAGCTGGGGAGCCCATTGATGCAAAATCTATTTCTAGCTTTTTCTTGGCACGTCCATTTTTGACTTAAATAGGACTGACTAAAAAAACCCGGTTTCTTATAAAAATCGTGCATCAAACCGATAAATCTTAACTTAGAAACCGGGTTTTTGATACCGCGTGTGTCCAGGAATGTAAAATCTAAAATCTAAAATCTAAAATCTAAAATCTAATGTCCGATCTAATTTTATTTTGGCACCGCCGCGACTTGCGTATTTCTGACAACATCGGACTGGCAGCAGCGCGCCAGCAAAGCCCGAAAGTAGTCGGTATTTTTTGCCTCGATCGCAATATCCTAAATCGGGATGACGTAGCGCCAGCTAGAGTCACCTACATGATCGGCTGCTTGCAAAAACTCTCCGCGCGTTACAGGGAAGCAGGCAGCCAATTGCTGATAATTCAAGATGACCCGATTCTAGGAATACCGAAATTAGCAACAGCTATAAATGCTCAAGCAGTATTTTGGAACTGGGATGTAGAACCCTATGCAAAACAGCGCGATCTCTCCATATCAAGCGCCCTCCAACAAGCAGGAATTCAAGTCCAAAATTTCTGGGATCAAGTCCTGCACGCCCCAGATGAAATTCGCAGCGGTACAGGGACTGCCTACACAGTTTATACACCATTTTGGAAAAAATGGAATAGTAAACCCAAAGCCCAACCAGTAGAGACACTGCCGATAACTTATCTGGAATTAATGACCGGATTAACCGCCGAAGAACAAGCAATCGCCAACGAAGCAGGTGCAATGGAAACAGTGCCAACAGCCTCTAGTTTGGGATTTATTTGGGAAAATCCATTAGTAATAGAACCCGGAGAAGATGCAGCGCAACAAAAATTAGAAGAATTTTGCGATCGGGCAATTTACCAATATCAAGAACAGCGCAATTTCCCCGCCATTAACGGCACATCCCAACTCAGTGCAGCCCTAAAATTTGGTGCAATTGGCATCCGCACTGTTTGGCAAGCTACCCAGATAGTAATGGACACTTGCCGCAGCGAAGAAGCATCTACAAACATCCAAACTTGGCAACAGGAAATAGCGTGGCGGGAATTTTACCAACACGCCATGTATAATTTCCCAGAATTAGCAGACGGCCCCTACCGTCAAGCATTCAAAGACTTTCCTTGGGAGAACGATGAAAAACTCTTTCAAGCTTGGTGTAAAGGCAAAACTGGCTATCCTATTATTGACGCGGCAATGCGGCAGTTAAATCAGATAGGTTGGATGCACAATCGCTGCCGCATGATAGTCGCCAGTTTCCTCACCAAAGATTTAATTATTAACTGGCAGTGGGGCGAAAAATACTTCATGCAAAAATTGATAGATGGCGACCTTTCTGCTAACAACGGCGGCTGGCAGTGGAGTGCATCGAGCGGCATGGACCCGAAACCTTTGCGAATATTCAATCCAGCGAGTCAAGCTCAGAAATTTGACCCGGAAGGGGAATATATTCGGTACTGGGTTCCCGAATTGCGCCGCGTTGATACGAAACTTTTGCTAACAGGAAATATTTCGCCTTTAGAACGCAGACTTCTTCATTATCCCTCTCCAATCGTAGATCACAACGAGCAGCAGCGCAAGTTTAAGGAACTGTACAACCAGCAAAAAAACGCAGGTTAGACAGCTCGATTTTTGGCGATAGTTACCAGTAAGGATCGCAAATTAAATAATTTACACAAGTTTGTGGGATGGGCGTCCCGCCCGTCTTTTCTGGACGGGCGGGACGCCCATCCCACAAGAAATATCAAATTCTAAGTTATTTAATTCTCATTCCTAAATTAAGTTGAGGGAGCGCCGTGTACCCCTCTAATTAAAAGATTGCATTAGTTATAATAAACTTAAATACATCGGAGGTTGAAATGGTAACGCTGCAATTAAGGCAAATCAGTGTACCCCCAGGACATAGAGTGCTGTTCCATGATGTCAACTGGCAGGAATTTGAAGCAATTTTAGAAGAGTTGGGAGAACACCGTGGCTCTAGAATAGCTTACAGTCAAGGAACTTTGGAGATTAGGATGCCACTACCAGAACACGAGAAAGCTAAAATCATTATTGGCTATTTAGTGAAAATTCTGTTTGAGGAACTAGAAATCGAATTTGAACCATTTGGTTCGACGACTTTCAAGCGAAAAAGTATCTTACAAGGAATTGAACCTGATGAATGTTTTTACATTCAGAATTACGCTCTAATGATTGGCAAAAAGCGGATCGACTTAACAGTAGATCCGCCGCCGGATTTAGCAATTGAAGTAGATCTAACTTCCAAGACTCAACTGGACGCTTACGAGGCGCTGGGAGTGCCGGAAATTTGGCGCTATGAAAATAACAAGCTTCTGATTAATGTGCTTCAAGATGGGAAATATGTTGAATCAAAAATTAGTCCTACTTTTCCCAATCTGCCAATTATTGAAGCTATTTCTCAATATTGCGAAGAAAGTCAAACAGCGGGCACGAGTCAAACTCTCAGATTGTTTAGGAAGTGGGTTAAAGACCAAATACAAAATTGATATGAAATCCCTATTCCCCGCACTTGCTGTCAGAAAATGGCTTATTTACGATCGCCAAAAAGCAATTTTTTTCACAGCAAGCCTCCTAATTCCCTTGTATTTTTAATTTCGCTTTTGGGAAATCGAGAGAGAGTAAGGGTGTTGACCTTGAGATCGATCGCCCACAAAAATAACATAAGTCCCCTTGTCCCCATAACCGGAAAATTCTACATTCCCCGCAGCAGCATTCGCCGGCAGGACGCAGAAACGCCCCCTCGGCCCCTGAATCATCAAACTGGGAGCTCCAGCGGTTTGTACTGCAATCCGCCAGTAAGGCAAATCCTGCGTTACTTCAATGACGTGGTTCGGTGCTTGGGACACAAAACCGCAGTCGCCGCTATTGTTCGGGCCGCCGGAAACTCCAGAAACTCCCAGCGGTTCGGGAAATCCCGGAGCAATTTGTAGCGGTTGGCTCCGAAGGGCACCGGCATCCGCTAAAATCATTGCCAAGGCTACGGTCATGATCGAGCTAAACCACAGTTTGCCGCGTTCGCCCGGATAATTGATCTTCATGTTTCCTCACACAATGGCATTTGGTTCTAGTTCTTTGACGGTAGGGGATAATGGCGGTTCCAAACACATTAATCTAAAATAACTTCCGAATTTTTTTATGAATCCTCAAAATAACTTCAATTGGCAGCAAGCGTTCGGAGAACTAAAAGCTAAAGTAGAACGAT
Organism: Microcoleus sp. N9_A2; assembly: GCF_036701775.1. Lineage (NCBI taxonomy): Bacteria > Bacillati > Cyanobacteriota > Cyanophyceae > Oscillatoriales > Microcoleaceae > Microcoleus > Microcoleus sp. N9_A2. Next base: position 136,134 of record NZ_JAUBRH010000001.1, read on the forward strand.
CGCCACTCATCACACAAAATTCAGACAGCTATCAAGCCGTCGGAACCTTCTACAATCAATTACTGGACAAGTTTCAAAGACTCCCCAAACCGGGACAGGTGGCAGCCTTTGCCGTCGGAGCGATAATTGTCCTGACAGTCTTCAATAGCATCGTACAGCTAATTTCAGCGCTGATGACTCTTGCCGTTCTCGGAGTGCTAATCTACATAGCGTATAAATTGGCAATTTCTCCTGATTCCTCAAACACTAACGACTAACAATAGGAAATTCTAAATATGGCTAGCCCCACCGCGCCCAGCGGCATCAATCAACCCGATCCGTCTTGGCAAACACAATCCAAGCAAATGCCACTGCTGGTTCGCAGGTGCGGCGCTTGGGCAGTGGAAATTTCGTTAATTGCGGCCAGCGCCCTCGTTCCCTTCAGTATTGGGGCATTGGTTAACCAGGAATCTCAAACCGTGCCGCTCAATTCCTCAGTAGCAGCAGCATCCGAAACCGTCGCCCGTACTTTGGGCATACCCGTGCGCGATCGCAGCCCCAGAGTCGCACCCCTAACTAATCTATTCTGGTCAGCGGCACTGCTGGCACCGGCAGTTTTAGCGGGGTGGCAACTGTTTTTGCTCGCCAGAACCGGTCAAACTATCCCCAAACGGTGGTTTGGCGTCAAAGTTGTCACAGCGTCGGGCACTCCTCCGGGTTTTGGGCAAGTGCTAATTCGCGAAAGTTTAGGGCGCTGGGGAGTGCCTCTAGGCGTCGCTTACGGCATTTGGCGCTTATCTGGTGCGTTTCCAGATTTGCTGATTTTAGGGGGGCTGAGCGGCTTGGCAGTGCTCGCAGACGGCGCTTTGGCATTGCGCTACAAACGCCAATCAGGACACGATCGCCTCGCGAATACTTTGGTGGTCAATGCTCGATCGAATCAACTGTCTGCCAATCCTGTCAAGAGTCAAGATTGGACTGAGGAAGACGCGCAAATTGCGGCTTTGGTAGTGACTCCACAAAGCGGCCTGAAAGCAAATGCCAGTTTGTGGAATTGGATGCGCCAACACCCAGGCACAACTTTAGTGATAGTTACCATCGGCAGCGCAGGATTGATTTTAACTTTGTTTGTTGGCACTCTCATCTACACTCAAAGTCAAGCAAATATGCGGGATTCGCGGCAGCGGAACGACGAATTATTTGTAGCTTTAGTTAGCAAATTGTCTCCCACATCGGCTAGCGGGGCATCGGGCAGGCGATCGGCCATTTTGGCTTTGGGGGCGGTGGAAGACTCCCGCGCCGTACCGCTGCTAGCGGATTTGCTAGCTCAAGAAGACAACCGCCCGATGTTGGACGCGATCCAGCAAGCTTTAGTCAGTAGCGGCCCGAAAGCTTTGCCTGACTTGCAGCGGTTGAACCAGGCCCTCAGCAACGACCTCGATTCCCTGCGGTTTGGTGGCAAGGCCCCGGAACGCGAGTTAGCGGCCGCCCGCCAGCGAACAGTACAAAGGGCGATCGGCAAAATTCTCACAGTGTATAGCAGCCAACTCAACGGCGCGGATCTGAGCCGCACGGATTTAGCTCAAAGTCCTGCCGGCCCGTCTCAGTTTACTTTAGTATTAAACAAAGTTGACTTATCGGGAATTAAGCTGAGAAACGCCAATTTAACCAATGCCAGCTTGCAGGGAACTCGCTTTTACGGCACCGGCGAAGACAGGCGTCCGGGTACATTTGACGATTGGATTTCTGACTTGAGCGGCGCTAATTTGGAAGGAGTAAATTTGGTCGGGGCGTCTTTGAACAGTGCTGTAATGAACCGCACTACTTTTGTGCGCGCTGTCATGAACAAAGCTAATTTGTCAAACGGCAATTTGAATTCAGCTAATTTCAGCAGTGCTATTTTAATTGGAGCGAATTTGCAGGAAGCACTGTTAAAAAATGCAAGTTTTACCGGAGCAGATATAGGAAGCGCGAATTTGTCGCGAGCAGATTTGTCAGGTGCGCGTTTGGGCAAAGTGAAGGCTCAAGGCGCTCAGTTGTCCTTGACAAATTTGTCTAAATCGGAATGGCAAGGTGCTGATTTGTCCGGTGCTGATTTGAGCGGCGCTAACTTACAAAATGCCGATTTGACTTCGACTAAACTCGCCAACGTGAATTTCAAAGATGCTCGGTTGCAAGATGCGAATTTTCGTAATGCGGAGGTGAGTTCGGTTGATTTTAGGGGCGCGAATTTAGCGGGAGCGAATTTTAAAGGCGCTGTGTTTCTGGGGAAAACAGCTTCGGATCAATTTATTCAAAATCCGACTGGTAGTAAATCCGGTCGATTCCTAGGAGTTGATTTTGCAGAGGCTAAGAATTTAGATAAAAGTCAAATTGCTTACATTTGTTTGCAGGGGGGGATTCATCCGAAGTGCCCGCAGAAGAAGTAAGGATTGGTTGTTAGCGAGTAGGGTAATACAGTTGATCAAAGAACAGGTAGGGTAATTATGAGCGTTAAGCGAATCATTTATCTCATCCTAGCAATTCTGGGGCTTGTGCTGCCTTGGTACTATAACTTGCAGTTTTTTAGCAATGCTGGCTTGCTCGACTTTGTAAACGAGAGTTCGGCTAATCTTGCTGCGAAATCGGTAAGTTTAGATTTGTTGATCGCAACTGTAGCAGGAAGCACTTGGATGTACGCTGAGTCGAAACGATTGGATATAAGTTTTGTAGGGCTGTACATAATTCTGGGTTTGCTTGTTTCGTTTTCATGTGCTTTCCCGCTTTTCTTGTTTGTGCGGGAAACCAAGCTAGAAACATCAAGTGAAGTCTCAAGTTGAAAATTTGTTTAACCGGTTAGTGCCGCGCAGCACAATAATTCGGTGCAGGCGATCGAGTATTATATAATTTTCGGTAAAATCACCGTTATAGGTTTGTAGTGACGACGGAAGTGCTCATAATTTTATGAGGATTAAAGTCCTCACTACAAACCAACGTGATTGTTGTCGTTCGTGGTAGCACAATACTAATAGCAATTTCAGTCATTTTTTGCTAAAAACTTTTGGCTTTATTTTCGTTCCGCCTGCCCAATTTACTACTGCATTGTTTATTGAAATTGCTATTATATCGTTTCCGGTTGTATCGGTATTTTTCAAAGGTTCAAACAGTCCGTTGTCCCGAAAGCATAATTTTAGTCAACAGTCAACAGTCAACAGTCAACAATCATGAGGACTGCAACCGGAATTTATATTACGCAATAGCATCCAAAGTGACAAGATTCTCGAATTGCGCCAATAGCATTCCATCAGCATTATTTGCCACTCCAAAAATTTTAGGTAACTGACCTGTTTCAGCGAGAACTTGTCTCACTTCTGGGTTAGATACATCAGCTAGATTTTTGTTATTTAGAATGGCATTAATCGCAGCGATACCGACACCTTGACCAACTGCAGCGTTGAATTCAACAATTCTGCCTGCAGAACAAGCCAACCCTTCAAATCCCGAACACGGACTGACCACTGCCAGGTTAGGAACGTTTTTAATTAATGCGTGGCGGATGCCAATATTGAAGGTAGGCTTTGTAAAAGCAATAGTTTCAAACCATCCTAGACTGTTTGCTTTTTTCTCAATACCCTCGATGCCTCCACGTAGATCAAAATAATAGCTAAATGTTCCTAGTGCCTCATTAGCTGGTACGCCACCTAACAGCATTTGTGTGCCAGTTAAAGGTTCTACAACTCCCGTCACATTGCCGGCGTGTCTGATATAAAGTTCTGAGGCAGAAGTAACAGAAGTAGCCCCCAAACTCCTCAGCCAAGCTGCAAGAAATAATATCTCTTTTTGCATATTAGCCGTGGGTTTGCTCCCGCTTCTGGCTAAGGCTTCCGCTTCGCTGGCGGTGACGGCAAATAAAAGCGCATTCCACGAAAGTCTTTCATTTGGAAGTATTGCTATATTTCCCAGATCTAAAATCATGCCAGTTTCAGGAAAAGATAGCTTTCTTCCTCTAAAGGAGTGGTAAGCTACAGACAGAGTCGGCGATCGAACATCCATGTAATCGCTTCCCGCCCACAGAGTTTTGAGATTGCCTCTAGTGTCGATCATTTCCAGGCGTAGTTTTTCTGCTAGTTGGGCATCCTTGCCGGCAGCGTGCAGCAAAAAATTTTGAGCCTCTGAATCGGCAAGGTTTGTGAAGCGGTTTAGATAAATGTAATCGAATTCTTTCAGTGCTCTTGCACTGAGTCCTTGAGTTTCAAAAACGAGGGTGACTGGAAGTTCTGAGTTAGGCAGACCGAATGTTTCAAATCCCTGCAACTTTCTCACGCCGGCAGCTTGAGCTAATTCGGCATTGACAGTGGCATCAATAAATTGCTTGCCGGCATAAACTGTGCCTTTTGATGTGGTTATACTGGCAATTTTTTGACCTTCTTTATTGACTGATTGAATTTCTACTTTGCTGAGGATATCGACTCCAGCTTGTAACAGCATTTCTTTCAGGGCTGCACTGGCTTTGCCGGAATCAAGTGCAATTGTCGTAACACCGGATTTTTGCAGGAATTCTTTATAGATTGCCGGCGGTGAACCAAAGGTATCTAAATTTAAAGATTGTTTAAGTTCTTGACTAATCTGACTTCTATCTAAATAAGCAAGGCCGCCTCTTACCAAATGCCCGCCAATTCCTTCTTGCAAGCTTCCTTTAGACATCAGCAGAACTCGCGGATAACGCTTTGTCCGGCGACGATATTCTCTGGCGGCCGAGATAACAGCTAGAACTCCTGGAACTTCATCACCAAAACAGATGACATCGTAATAACGCAGATCCATGACCATTATTTAATAACCTCTCCTGATTTTCATGTTTTCGAGCTGGATCTCAATGTTTGCCGTCAAACTCTCTGTTTTTCCCAAATCTAGCTCTATCTTTCCTGATTTTTGCGATAAATATTCACATATTTCTGGACGCAGAAACCGGGTTTGTTCCCGAAAATTCTCTGTTGAGGGCGATCGATCGGGCGTTGAAAAACCCGGTTTCTGAGCGTCAAGACTGTGTAAGTATTGTGTCTTTACTGCCATCAGCTCAGATTCTCAGGATCAATCCCCAACTCCCGCAATCGCTGAGCTAATCGATCGGAACGTTCAGCTAATCGATCGGCGCGCTGCGATTCCTGTTGGGCGCGCTGCGATGCTTGTTCGGCGCGCTGCGATTCCTGTTGGATACGTTCTGCTGATTGTTTTACCTGTTCTTCAGGTGTCAGATAGCGTTTTCCATCGGCATCGTACCAATACAACCACTCCCTTGCTACCCCAGAATAGTTTCCCCTTTCACAACCAATTCCCAAACCTATTTCTGGCATCCAAATTGGATTTCCTGACTGTAACTCGTACTTTCCATTGACTAGCTTGTGTACTTCCAAATGAGGTTTTCGACGGCGGCGGGAAGAATAAATGACGTAATAAAGTATGCCTAAATCTTGATAAATCTCCAATTTTGTGCTGTATTCCTTGCGATAAGTTGGGGAAACAACTTCTAGCACGAAAAGTGGCATGACATTTTCATCCCACAGCACGTAACTGGGACGCAATTCTTCGTCGTAAAACCGTTCTACTCCTAAACTTAAGAAAGCATCTGGGACAATGGCAGGTTTATCTGGGTGATAATAGATACCCATATCTATGCCAAAAAACCAGTCCATGCGTTCTGCCCAAAGTATCAGCAAGGTTGCTTTTAACAACCCCGGTATTAGTTATTGCAGTTCGTTATCCACAGGCGTTTCATCCGAATCTGGTAGTTCGTCGGCTGAGGGCAAGTTCCTCGGCAAGTTGTACTTTAACATTGCGGCTTTCCTCAAAACTTACTTAAGATTATAGCCTTTCTCTGTTTGGTGATATTTACCTGGTAATGGGTAATTGGTAATTGGTAAATATTATTTATTGAACGAACCGCGAAGACGCTTTAGGCGAAGTCGCGCGTCAGCGCTAGGACGCGAAGGAGAAGCAGAGAAGAAAAGAGAATAGAACGATGATAGGTAATTTTAATTTACTGAAGTTGAATAATTTTTGTGAAATTTGGGATCGGACTGGCGCGATCGACTATACTAAGCTAATCATTCGGTTCTAATGGGGAGCAGCCATTAGAGGAAAGGGGGAAAGTTCGGTGCAAGTCCGGCGCTGTCCCGCAACTGTAATGAAAGCGATGTCGCTTTCTGAGTCAGGATGCCCGCCGATGTGTTTGTTTACATAGTCTCATCTGCGAGGTTCAGCGTGAAGGCCAGAAATCGGAAATTAGTCAGCCTGGGATTGATGGCTGGCTTGAGTTGTTATATTGTCCTAGCATCGGCAACGCCTGCCGCAGCTATGCACATTTCGGAAGGTTTTTTGCCGGTGCAATGGGCGGCGTTTTGGTGGATAGTGGCGTTACCTTTTTTTATAGTCGGTTTGCGATCGATCGCCCGCATTACCAAAGAACACCCGGAACTTAAATTACTGTTAGCTTTAGCAGGCGCATTTACTTTTGTGCTTTCTGCTTTGAAAATTCCTTCGGTAACGGGGAGTTGTTCTCACCCGACGGGTACTGGTTTGGGTGCGATTTTGTTCGGCCCTTCGGTGATGGCTGTACTCGGCGCTTTAGTGCTGCTTTTTCAAGCAATTTTGTTAGCCCACGGCGGCTTGACAACCCTGGGAGCAAATATGTTTTCGATGGCGATTGTCGGGCCGTTTGCTGCATATTTTATCTATCATTTGCTGATGCGAACTGGCAAGCAGCGGGCGGCAATTTTTTGTGCTGCGGCTTTGGCGGATTTGCTGACTTATGTGGTGACTTCCATTCAATTAGCGTTAGCTTTCCCCGCAGCAAGCGGCGGTTTTGTAGCTTCGTTTATCAAGTTTGCTAGCATCTTTGCAATTACTCAAGTTCCTCTGGCTATTAGTGAGGGATTGCTGACTTTATTGGTTTGGAATTGGCTGCATTCCTACGGGAAGCCGGAGTTGGAAACTTTGAATTTATTGAGACAGGAGTCATAAAGTCATGAGTCAGAAAAATACAAGAAATCACCAATCTACTGCGCGAGAAAATTGGATTTTGGTTGCTGCTGTGGTTGCTCTTGCTGTTCTTCCTCTAGTATTTGTCCGAGGTGAATACGGCGGTGCTGATGGGGAAGCCCAAAAGGCAATTACCGAAATTCAACCGGGCTATGAACCTTGGTTCAATCACTTCTTTGAACCTGCTAGCGGCGAAATTGAAAGTTTGCTGTTTGCAACTCAAGCTGCATTGGGGGCTGGCGTAATTGGCTACGCGATCGGGTTATATAAAGGCCGATCGCAATCTCGGCAAAATTCCGATCGCAAAACCTTGGAATGAACCATCAGATTGATAGTCTGGCTTATACAAATAGGTTGCGCGGTTTGCCGCCAGCTCACAAACTATCATTTGCGATCGCCCTTTTAATCCTGTCTCTAGTTTCCCATGCAGCGGTGCAGTTGTCGATCGCCCTCTGGTTGACAATCTGGATCGTCGTTTATGCAGGAATTCCGGCGAAACTCTATCTGCGGTTGCTGTCGGTACCGCTGGTGTTTTTGCTGACGAGTTTGCCTGCTTTGGCGATGGGTGCCGTTGCGGGCGATCGAATCCCGGAAATTCAGTGGGATATTTGGCAAGGTTGGGGAATTAGCACCGGCACTTTTTATCTCTATGCGAGCCGCACTGGGATATACCAAGTGAGCTTGCTGTTTGCCCGCGCCTTCGCATCCACAAGCTGTATGTATTTCATCCTGTTGACGGTGCCATTTACCGAAATCTTGCAGATTCTGAGACAATTAAGCTGTCCAGAGTTAGTCACAGAACTGCTATTACTAATGTACCGCTTTATTTTTAGCTTATTGGCGATCGCCGACGAACTTTGGACAGCACAAAACTCCCGCTGCGGCTACCGCACTTGGAAGCGGGGAATGCACAGTTTAGGCATTTTAATCGGTCAATTGCTGCTGCGAACTTTAGAAAATTACCGTCAAGTTTCCCTGACTTTAGCCTCGCGCGGCTTCAACGGAGAACTCCGCGTTTGGAATTCCTACCCTTACAAACCATCGCGCAGATATACATTTGAAGCCGTGTTTGGCTGCACGGTTTTAACCCTGTTAAGTATTGTCAGGATACCGGGCGGTTGAAACCGCGTTTGTACAGAATCGGCGGTTAAAACCGCGTCTATACAGACAAAACCTGCCTCCGCAGGTTGAAGAATCGGCGGTTAAAACCGCGTCTATACAGACAAAACCTGCCTCCGCAGGTTGAAGAATCGGCGGTTGAAACCATCTTATTTTCTTCAGTCCGCGGAGGCGGACATTGTTTGTGTAGACGCGGTTTCAACCGCCGTCTCATCTCGGACATTGTTTGTGTAGACGCGGTTTCAACCGCCGTCTCATCTTTGTGACAAAACCATAATATGACTTTTATGAACTAAATTAATGAACTTTATGAATTGACCTTACTAGAAACCTATTGAATAATAGCAATCAATAGCTACTCAGTAGGAATTATATTATGAATAAACGACCTCTCAAAAAAATACTTTATTTCCTCACCACATTATTCACCATATTTCTGGTCACAGTCACTCATGTAGCCGCCCAAGAACTACCATTCTACTGGGAGAATATCAACGTCTTAATCGACGTTCAGACCAACGGAGATATGTTAGTCACCGAAACCCAAAAATATGTATTCACAGCCGACTACAACACTGAACGATATCGCTATATTTCTTTAGATAAGGTCGATGAAATTAAAGATGTGATCGTCGCTGAAAATAATCAAATAATTCCTAGTAGCACTGGGATTGAAAACAATCAATTTTGGATTCGCTGGCAACATGAATTAAAACCGCCAGACTCACATACTTTTGTGATCAAATATCGTGTTGTAGGTGGATTGCAGTTAGATGGTGGGAATACTCTACTTTATTGGAAAGCTATTGCTGCGGGTCGTAAAGCACGGATCAATAGCGCAAAAGTTACGGTGCAATTACCTGAATTTTTGTCAGATAAATTGGTCTCATTTACGACTTTTGGTGCAGCAGCAGTTCCCCGTCAAGTAGATCCTAAAACCTTTGAATTTGTGGCAAGTCAGCCTATTCAACCGGAACAAAAATTAGAAGTGCAGATTGCATTTCCCCAGCCAGTTTTGAATATACCTCAACCTGGTTGGCAACAAAATGGTAATCAGGGAGGAGAAGGCTCTTTCATAGACAACATAATGGGTCTAGTCTTTTTTTTCCTAGTTTGTTTGACATTGTTTATTTGCTTTGTATTTTTTCCGATGATGATGCTTCTATTTGTGGGGAGTTTCAGCGTCATTATTTACAAAAAAAGCAAGGAAGCAATCAATAATCGACGCTGACCTGAGTGTAAAACGCTCAAGCTCAAAGGGACTTATCAAGTTTTGATTCCTGCAACTACTGGCGCTTCAGGAAAGAGGTATGTTACCCATCACTGTGGAAACTGCTCTTATCATAAGGAGTACGAAGAAGTAATTCCAATCATTACCACGAGTGGCGGTGGCGGTGGTGGTTAATATCAACGGAAATTAGACATCGGTTCCCCGGCAGAGCCGGGGAACCAGTAATTTTGTCAATGCTTGTAATCTGATATTTTGTGGTACGAACGATCGCACTCCCTACAAAATCATATTCCAAATATGACTTTTATGAACTTAATTAATGAATTTTATGAATTGACTTTCAAAAAAATTAGTTGAATACTTATCGTAGATAACAACATTTCCGTATATCGTAGCTTAAAGCAGGTTAAAAAACATGACTAAATTAGCAAGTTTGTTTCGCAAACTTTTACTCTTAACACTATCTGTAGCAACAACGATCGCAGCAGCCGGCGCGATCGCCCCACCAGCATCCGCCCAAACCAATCCGCCACCACCCCAAGCCCAAGAAGTCCAAGTAGCCACGGCTGAAGGAATCAGCATCCCGATGTGGATCTATCCCATCGGAGGACTTATAGTATTTTTTATCTTCGTACCTAAGATTGGCTGGATTTTGGGGCTAATTGCGATCGGCGAACGAGAAGTGGGAATTGTCACCAAGAAATTCTCCCGCAAAAACTTGCCATCCAGTAGATTAATTGCCCTCGATGGCGAAGGAGGTTTGCAAGCAGACACCCTTCCTCCCGGCTGGCATTTTGGTTATTTTCCCTGGCAATATAGCATTCGCAAAGAACCAGTCGTTGTCGTTCCTCAAGATGAAATCGGCTTAATTATTGCCAATGACGGAGCCACAATTCCTCCCGATCGCATTTTAGGAACAGTCGTCGATTGCGACAACTTCCAAAATGCCCGCAAATTCCTCACCAACGGCGGAGAAAAAGGACGGCAGCTAGCCATCATCACAACGGGTACTTATCGAATCAATACAGCTATATTTGAGGTCATAACTTCAGCCAATGCCGCTCAAAAAGGTATGGAACCGTGGGAGTTTGAAGTATACAAACTTGCTCCCGAAGGTATAGGGATTGTTACCGTACTAGACGGCGTTCCCATTGATGAAGGTGAAATCGCCGGCCCCATAATTCCAGGTCACAACAATTTCCAAAAAGCGCAATCTTTCATCAAGGGTGGCGGGCGCAGGGGCTTGCAAGAACAGATAATTCTATCGGGTTCGTGGAACCTCAATCCCTGGTTTGTGCAAGTTGAACAGGTAAAGATGACCGAAGTGCCGATCGGTTATGTAGGCGTAGTAATTTCCTTTGTGGGGGAATCGGAAAAAGACGTAAGTGGTAAGTCTTTCACCCACGGAAATCTCGTCAGCAAGGGCAATAAAGGCGTGTGGGTAGAGCCGCTTTATCCAGGCAAACATCCCGTCAATACAAAAGTGATGAAAGTCGAACTTGTTCCCACTACCGATGTTGTTCTAAACTTCACATCACGGTTCAGCGGAGAACACGGCTATGACTCTAAGTTAAGTGCCATGAAATTACTTTCTTTTGACGGATTTACCTTTGAGTTAGAAATTTTCCAAATCATTCATGTCGGTACTTTAGATGCACCGAGAGTGATTTCGCGCCAAGGTTCAATGCAGAATCTAATTGACCAAGTGCTGCGTCCAATTGTGGGCAATTACTTCCGCAATTCCGCTCAAGAATATACCATACTCGATTTTTTGATCGCGCGGAGCGATCGCCAAGCAGAGGCGGCAGAACACGTTCGTCAGGCATTGCGCGCCTATGATGTACAAGCGGTTGATACCCTGATTGGTTTGATTTCGCCACCAGGGGAGTTGATGCAAACGTTGACCGATCGCAAAATTGCTCAGGAACAGGAGAAAACCTACGAAGCGCAGCGCAGTTCGGAGTCCCAGCGTCAAGAATTGGTGCGTGCAACTGCGATCGCCAATATTCAACATGAGGTGGTGGGGGCAGAACAAGGTGTGAAAATTGCTCAATTGACTGCTAGCGCTGCGATCGAACACGCCAGCGGTGAAGCACAAGGAATTCGCTTGATGGGACAAGCAAAAGCCGATGCTTATCAAGTTGGTGTCAGTGCTTTGGGTATCGAAAGTTACACGATGTTGCAAGCTATTCAGGCGATCGCAGATGGCAGCGTTCGCGTCGTACCCGATGTCGCAGTCAACGGTAGCGGCGGCGGTGGAGGTTTGCTTGACGGTTTAATGGCAACATTCATGCGGAATGAAACCACCACCAAAAATGGAGACAAAGCAGGAGAATTACCTGTAATTAATGGACACAAATCGGAGCCTCTTGTTGTGAATTCTGTCGCTGACTTTACCAATAGCAAAGATTAATTATGTATCAGTGAAGTCTCCGTAGTTACCGAAGTCTCCGAATCATTCACCTCTTGCTAAATTTGAGGCTGTTGCTGAAAATGATCTGGATTCTGTACTTGGTAAATTCTCCGATATTTGAGTTAAACGGTGCAAATTTTAGAGAGGTATTAATTCCTCTCTGAATTTTTTTAGTCAATGCTAAAACTTGGTAATTCATAAAAATACAGGTAGAAAATGATGAAATTTATAGTTAAACACAAACACATGAATGCACCAAAGTTGATGATAGTTGCTTTAAGTGCGATCGCCCTAGCATTATCGGTCAATGGATTATCTGCGAAAGCCGCAGAAACGCCACCCGCAAACAGTGGAAAAACATTTGGTGATTGGTGTCGCGAGTATGTTTCTTTGAGTTCAGAAACTAGACATACTGTGGAAGCACTTTTAGAAAAAGCAGGGACTGTTGACTGCGATGCAGCTAATCAGAAACTTTCGAGTTTCGCGTATCTCGTCCTCAGTAGCAATGAAATCACAGATGTCAAACCATTACAATCCTTGACTAGGCTGACTTGGTTAGACCTTAGCGACAATCAGATCACCGATATCAGACCATTGCAATCCTTGACTAGAATGGTTCGGCTAGAACTCAAAAACAATCTTCTCAGCGACATTCAACCCTTACAATCCTTCGCTAACCTGACTCAAATTAACCTAGATAACAATAAAATCAGCGATATCAAACCCTTACAATCTTTGACAAAACTGACTAAGCTCGACCTCAGCAACAATCAAATCAACGACATAAAATCATTGCAATCTTTGACTAACCTGACTAATCTCGTCCTCAGTGACAATAAAATCAGCGACATCCAATCATTGCAATCCTTGATTAAGCTGACTAATCTCACTCTCATAAATAATCAAATCAGTGATATCAAACCATTGCAATCCTTGAGAAAACTGACTAATCTTACCCTCAGTCGCAATAAAATCAGCGATATCCAATCATTGCAATCCTTAACCAACTTGACAATAATTTACCTAGATACCAATCAAATCAGTGATATTAAACCATTACAATCCTTGACTAACCTGAAAGAGATTTACCTCAACAACAATCAAATCAGCGATCTTAAACCATTGCAATCCTTGACCAAGGTATTCACCCTTAACCTGGACAACAATCAAATCAGCGATATCCAACCATTACAATCGTTGATTCAGCTAATTAATCTATACATGAGTAACAATAAAATTAGCGATATTAAACCATTACAATCTTTGACTGACCTAACGTCACTCAACCTAGAAAAAAATAAACTCACCGATATCAAACCCCTGCAATCTTTGACTGAGCTTCGTTATGTCTACCTCAGCGGAAATCCGATGTCTTCCCAAACTTGTCCTCTTCAGGAACGGTCTATATGTAATTGGGAACCCTTAAATTATCCTTAAATCCGAAAAGTTGACACTTCTGAAAGTTAGAGCGACAAAAATATGACATTTATAATTGGAGAAAAACACATGAATTTACAAGAATCGATCGCAGTTACTTGTAGTACACTCATCATCCTAGCATTATCTGGAAATGCACTTTCAGTTTTAGCAGCAGAAACGCAACCCGCAAACAAAACATTTGGTGATTGGTGTCGCGAAAAAGCTGCTTTGAGTCCCGAAGCTCAACATACTATTGAGGTGCTGTTGCAGCAAGCTGAAACTACTAATTGTGCTGAAGCTAATGAGACGCTTTCCACTATCGAGGAACTCCAACTAGACGAAAATCAAATCAGCGACATCAAACCATTGCAATCTTTGACTAAACTGACTCAGTTGTCCCTCAACAATAATAAAATTAGCGATATTAAACCCTTGCAATCGTTGACTAAATTGACTGTACTGAATCTCGGCGCGAATCAAATCAGCGATATCACACCATTGCAATCGTTGACTAATCTGACTAATCTCTTCATCAGTGTCAATCAAATCAGCGATATCAAACCATTGCAATCGTTGACTAACCTGACTGAGCTTTTTATCAGCCACAATCAAATCAGCGACATCAAACCATTACAATCTTTGACCAAACTGAATACGCTCTTCCTCATGAACAATAAAATCACTGATATCAAACCATTACAATCCTTGACTAAACTGAATTGGCTCGATCTCAGCAACAATCAAATTAGCGACATCAAACCATTGCAATCCTTGACTAACCTGACTGCCCTCGATCTCAGCAACAATCAAATCAGTGACATCAAACCCTTACAATCTTTGACTAACTTGTATCAGGTCAAGCTCAACGGAAATGCAGTTCCCCTCCTAAGATTATCTACAAATGAACCTTCCCCGTCACTCGCAGAAAAGCAACCAGAAAATAGTGGAAAAACATTTGGTGATTGGTGTCGCGAAAAAGCTTCTTTAAGTCCAGAAGTTCAACATACTATTGATGTGCTGTTAAAGGAAGCTGATACTACTGAGTGCGATGCCGCTAATCAGATACTTTCAAGTCTCACGGAACTCGGCCTCGACAGCAATGAAATCAGCGACATTACACCGTTGCAATCTTTAACTAACCTGACTTCGCTCGGTCTCGGCTACAATCAAATTATTGACATCAAACCGCTAGAATCTTTGACTAACCTGACCGAACTCGGTCTCTTCAACAATCAAATCAGCGACATCAAACCCTTGCGATCATTAACTAACCTGACTTCACTCAGCATCACCAACAATAAAATTAGCGACATCAAACCCTTGCAATCCTTGACCAAACTGACCGAACTCGATCTCAGATACAATCAAATTAACGACATTAAACCCTTGGAATCCTTGACTAACTTGACTAAACTCAACCTCGGTACTAATCAAATTACCGACATCCAACCCTTGCAATCTTTAACTAACCTGACTTCACTCGAACTCAACAACAATAAAATCAGCGACATCAAACCATTGCAATCTTTGACTAACCTGAATTCGCTATTGCTCAATAATAATCAAGTCACAGACATCAAGCCCTTACAATCTTTGAGTAAACTGACTTGGATATTCCTCAGTTCCAATCAAATTAGCGACATCAAACCTTTGCAATCTTTGACTAATCTAATTGAACTCAACCTCAACGAAAATCCGATCGAGCCTAAAACTTGCCCTCTCCAGCCAGAATCTATCTGTAGTTGGGGACCAGTATTTGTCTTCTAAAAGTTGACTGTTCAGCAAAACAGCCAATTTTGATGACACTCACGTGGGGGTGGGCATCCTGCTCGCCCAGAACATACAAATATGACTTTTATGAACTTAATTAATGAATTTAATGAATTGACTTTAACCGCAATCTCTTGAATAATGATTGTAACTAACAAGTTTTAAGTAGAAATCATATAAGGATCAAAACTATGTTCCAAGATGACAGAAACAATTCCTCACCCAGATTTTTTATTATTGCTTTAGTTTTAATTGGGTTTGGCGCATTCAAGTTTTTTCCCGGTTTATTCGCATCCAAAAGTTCAGATATATCTACTTCTACACCTACATCGGGTGCGAGTCCAGATGCGATAGCAAATCGCATCAGTTTAGGAAATCAGCTATTGGTGACATCCCAAACCACACCAGATAAACAAGCAGGTATTGAAGCTTTTAATAACGGAGATTTCTCAACTGCGATTCAAAATTTTCAGGCTTCGCTAAAACAAACTCGCAACGATCCAGAAACAGTTATTTATTTGAATAATGCCACAGCCAGCAGTGGTTCTTCCTTAAAAATTGCTGTCAGCGTCCCCATTGGTAGCAACCCCAATGTCGCTCAAGAAATCCTCCGAGGTGTCGCTCAAGCTCAATCTGAAGTCAATAATAGCGGTGGCATCAATGGCGCAAAACTGCAAGTAGAAATTGTGAACGATGACAACAATCCAGCAATTGTTAAAGAAGTTGCAAACACATTGACAAAAGATCCAACAATATTAGCAGTAATTGGACACAATGCTAGCAACGCCTCTCTTGAAGCAGCTCCGATATATCAGCAAGAAAAACTGGTAATGGTGACACCGACTAGCTTGGCGAACAATCTCTCTGGATTTGGCAGTTACATTTTTCGGACTGTCCCGAATATTAGTATTATGGCGGCTCCCTTAGCAGAATATGCAGTCAAAACAGGCAAAACTAATATTGCTATTTGTTATGACTCCCAAGCACCGGATAATATATCATTTAAAGATGAATTTGTGGCTGCTCTAATTGCTGCTGGAGGCAAGTTAGTTCCGACTGTTTGCGATTTTTCAGTCCCTTCTTTTACTCCCGAAAGTGCGATCGCC
This sequence comes from Microcoleus sp. N9_A2, assembly GCF_036701775.1. Lineage (NCBI taxonomy): Bacteria > Bacillati > Cyanobacteriota > Cyanophyceae > Oscillatoriales > Microcoleaceae > Microcoleus > Microcoleus sp. N9_A2. Next base: position 152,188 of record NZ_JAUBRH010000001.1, read on the forward strand.
GATGCAGTCAGTAAAGGCGCACAAGGATTGATGTTAGCACCCCACATCGATCGCATCGATCGCGCGATTTCTCTGGCTCGCACCAATCAAGGCAAATTGCCACTCTACGGCAGCACGACAATGTACACGTTTCAAACGTTAAAAGATGGGCAAAAGAGCGTTGACGGGCTTGTTTTGCCTGTTCCCTGGCATCCTGAAACCAATCCCGGTAGCACTTTCCCCAAGAATGCTGCTCAGTTGTGGGGAGGAGTAGTAAATTGGCGCACCGCAACGAGTTTTGATGCGACTCAAGCTGTCATCGCGGGATTGAAGCAAAGTAATACGCGGGAAGGGTTACAAGAAGCATTCAAAAGTCCTAGTTTCTCGACACCGGGAGCTAGCGAGAAAGTGAAGTTTTTGCCAACGGGCGATCGGGCTGGGAAGCCGATTTTAGTGCAAGTTAAACAAGCAGGAAGCACTGGCTATAACTTTGTCCCGTTGCGGTAAGTTTGCTTTTGTGCGATCGGGTTCATTCTTTGTAGAACAGGCCGGAAAGCCTGTTTCTAAGAATAGTGAAAGTTGCCACAATTCAATTAATTTTTTGTAAAACAGGCCGGAAATCCTGTTGCTGACAAATTTTTATGATAAGCTGAAATCAGTCGATTAAAGGAGACCGTTGTGTATGATCGCGCAAGTTGAAACGAAAACCTACCAGGCTGAGGAATATCTAGAATTGGAAATCAATTCTGAAGAGCGACATGAATTTATCAATGGGGAGATAATTCTGATGGCGGGTGGCACACCGATTCACAACGAAATTACTAGCATCTTAAATTCTGTTTTGAGGGTAAGTCTCAAGGGTAAACCTTACAGTATTTTTTCATCCGATCAGCGGTTTTGGGTTCCGCAGTTTAACAACTATACTTACCCTGATGTGATGGTAGTAGCGCGCCCGATCGAGTTGCAATCTGGACGGACGGATACAATTACCAATCCTGTGCTGATTGCGGAAGTGCTTTCTAAAAGTACCAAAGCTTATGACCGCGATGAAAAGTTTGCGGCCTACCGTAGTATTCCGAGTTTTCAGGAGTATTTATTGATTGACCAATATCGACTACAAGTGCAGCAATATTCTAAAGCTGAAGCGAATAAGTGGATTTTTTCGGAATATAGCTGTGCGGGCGATCGAGTTTCATTAACTTCTATTTCTGTGGAAGTTGTGCTGGCAGATTTGTATGAAAATATTGACTTTGATGTTATACCTAATCCGGCTTAAATATGTAGGCGGATTAGGCTTGTCTAAGAGCGGTTTTAACCGCCCACTCTTATTAATCGATCGCCCGTGAATTCCTAGCTCTAACCAACAAGCCGTGTTTTGGAGCAAAAATCATCGCCAACACAAACAGCAGCGTTTGCAAAACAACAATACATCCGCCCGTCGCACCATCTATGTGATAGCTGATATAAGTTCCCATGACGCTAGAAAATACCCCAGTCGCCATCGCAATTAACATCATGTGGTCAAAATTATCGCTCAATAAATAGGCGGTTGCTCCCGGAGTCACCAACATTGCTACTACTAAAATAATCCCTACTGTCTGAAGTCCAGCCACTGCGGTGAGCGATAGCAAAGATAGCAGCACGTAATAGAGAAATGTGATATTTAAACCGATCGATCGCGCGTGAGTCGAATCAAAACAAAATAAAATTAAATCTTTGCGTAAAACTGCCAGCGTCACTAAGCTGATGACACTAATAATTACAGTTTGAACAATATCAGCATCGGAAATGCCTAAGACATTGCCAAATAAGATATGCGTCAAGTCGATCGAACTTCTGACTTTAGAAACTAACACTAAACCAAAGGCAAAAAATCCAGTAAACACTAAACCGATTACCGTATCTTCTTTGATGCGAGTTTTCGCTTTGATAAAGCCGATCGCAATTACGGAGCCCACACCAAACACAAACGCCCCCACCGCCAAAGGAATATTCAGCACATAAGCAATCACAACCCCCGGCATCACCGCATGGGAAACCGCGTCACCCATCAATGCCCATCCTTTCAAAGTCATATAGCACGAAAGCGCCGAACAAACAAGCCCGACTAAAGCGCTGATTAAAATCGCTTTTAGCATAAATTCATGCTGCAACGGTGCGGCAAACCACTGAATTAAATCCATTATTTTTTCTCCAAATCGACTTGAGTTAACTGAGATCGGACACCACAATCAATAATCCTATAGGGGCGGGTTCGCGATCGGGCATTAAACGTGCAAACCCACCACATAACACTTTGTTGACATTGCTACAATATCTCAGGTTGACCGACTTTTTGCAGAGGAAAAATCGCCAACGGAACCGCCAAAAGTTCGCGAAAGATTTTCCTCTGTAAACACATCAGAGGTATTGCCATAGGCGAGAATGCTGCGATTAATTAACACTACTTGGTCGCAAAAGGTAGTAATAGACTCTAAATCATGGGTAGAAACGAGAATTGTATGTCCTGTTTGACGCAGTTCCATCAACAAATCAATCATCATTTTCTCTGTTTTGATATCGACTCCGGCAAAGGGTTCATCCAGTAGCAAAACCGTTGCTTGTTGCGCCAGAGCCCGCGCAAAAAAGGTGCGTTTCTTTTGTCCGCCGGATAACTCTCCGATTTGCCGATCGCCCATCTGCCACATTTCCACCCTTTCCAAGCTTTCTCGCACCACTTGTTTGTCGATCGATCCAGGAATCCGCAACAGATTCATGTACCCATAGCGCCCCATCATCACCACATCGCGAACATTCACCGGAAAATTCCAATCTACCTCTTCCGACTGAGGCACATAGGCAACCAAATTGCGTTTTTGCACTTGACGAATCGGCAACCCATTAATTAAAACTCGTCCGGTGTTTGGCTTCACAAACCCCATGATGGCTTTAAACAACGTGGATTTTCCCGCACCATTCATCCCCACCAAACCGCAAATCGTCCCTGCTTTGAGTTGCAGAGAGGCGCTGTGCAAGGCAACTTTGCCGTGATAGGCAACAGTGACATTTTCAATATCGATACTGATTCCATCCATCTAATTTTCTCCCTATTATCAATTACCTACAGAACTTACGCAGGGGGGTAAAAACCCAGTTTCTTGCGAGATACCTCGTTGCTAAAGCCAAGATTTTTGGAGAAACCGGGTTTTTGGGCTCACTGTTCTCCTTTATTTTCCCTGTAACCCTTTTATCAAAGTATTGACATTGTATTCAAGTAACTTAAGATAGGTTGATGCTGGGCCTTCCGCTGGAGAGAGGGAATCGACATAAAACACCCCGGCAAATTTGGCGCCTGTTTCCTTGGCTACCTGAAGCTGTCCTTCGTTGCTGATGGTGCTCTCGCAGAATACAGCAGGTATTTGGTTTGCTTTGACTGTATTAATCACCCGTTCGACTTGTCTCGGTGTGGATTGTTGTTCGGCGTTGACAGGCCAAATATAAACTTCTTTCAAACCGTAATCGTTGGCAAGGTAAGAAAAAGCGCCTTCACAACTTACCATGTAGCGTTTTTCCGGGGGAATGGCTGAAATAGCTTGTTTGAGTTTTTCGTCGATCGCCCGAATTTGTTCACTGTATTTTGCCGCATTTGCGTTGTATGCTGCAGCATTAGCCGGATCGATATTTCCTAAAGCCTTGCGAATATTATCAACATAAATTAAAGCATTTTTGGGCGACATCCAAGCATGGGGATTTGGTTGACCTTGATAGGCATCTTCAGAAATATTAACGGGTTGGACTCCCTCGCTCAAAGTAATGTGGGGAACCTTGGGAAAACTGTTATAAAATCGAGTTGCCCAGCGTTCTAAGTTCAACCCATTATCTAAAATTAAATCGGCTTTTTGCCCTCGTGTTAAGTCGCTGGGAGTGACTTCATAGCCGTGAATTTCCGCCCCTGGCTTGGTAATGGATTCAACAGTTGCCTTGTCACCGGCGACGTTCTGCGCCATGTCTGCCAGCACCGTGAAGGTGGTGAGAATGACTTTTTTATCTTTTCGGGTCAAATCGGTGGCGGTTGTGCCTGAAGCTGGATTTTGGTTGGTTTGAGGCTGGGTCGTCTGAGTGTTGCACCCGCTGAGACAAACTGCCAGTAGCAGCCCGAATCCTAGGAGATGATGTTTTTTCCTAGGGGGAGAGTCCGGGAGGGGGAGAGGGGGATTTAGGGTAATTTGACGGTTTTTCCGCATATCTTCAAAAATTCCAAGTGAAATTCGCTAGAGTTTGCAGCAGACGGTACGATCGACGATCGCTGATTTTCATAATCTTTTCATTTTTTAAATTTATCACAGAACCCGTAAAAATGAAAGAATTATGAAAAATGGGGTAAATGGGCGATCGCCCAACAGAATCAGTATTTTGTGAAATATCTAAAATAGTGCTAATATCTCGGCAGATCGATCGGCTCTGATGGAGAACAGCCATCAGACGCAAGGGGGAAAGTTCGGTGAAAATCCGGCGCTGTCCCGCAACTGTAATGAGATAATACTAGGATAGTTAAATCTCTGAGTCAGGATGCCCGCCGATTTGTTTACCTGTTGTTTTCATCTGCGAGGTATAGATGATGGTTAGTTTAGTATTTTTACAATTAATCTACTGTTGTTGTCGGTTTGTCGAGCGCGAATGACAAGGGAATTTTGGATTTTGTGGCAAAAGTTGGAAATTTATGCAGATCGCGTGTTATTAACATATATGCAAGCGCTGGGAAGAATTTCAACCCTCCCGGAAATCCTCAAATTTACCCAATTCTCCTCATGTCGAAGCAAACATCAATTTCTATTTCCAAAGTAACTCGCTACCAAAATGCAGCGCTGAATTACTATTTGGGGTTGACAGATTCGCCGTATCTTCATTACGGCTATTGGAAGACTCTGCCTGTGCCTGCTGACGAACTCACCATCGCGCGGCTGCGTTTTGCTCAGCAAGCTTACACAGATAAATTGTTAGATTTTATCCCCAAAGAAGTCAAGACTTTGCTGGATGTAGGATGCGGGATTGGTGGAAATGCGGCTTATTTGCTCGATCGAGGTTTTGCAGTGGAAGGGCTCGCACCCGATCCGTTCCAACAACAGCGTTTTCTTAAGTGTACAGGCGATCGGGCAGTTTTCCACCTCACTAAATTTGAAGACTTCCAAGCCACCCACTCCTACGATTTGGTTCTGTTTAGCGAAAGTAGCCAATATATGTCTGCTGTCGATATAGCTAAAGGTGCGGCGACTGTACTCAATCTTGGAGGCTACGTACTGCTTGCGGATATGATGCGATCTAATCCTAATTATACAGAAGGAATGTTTTCTAATTGTCATGTTGTCAAAGAGCTGGAAACTGCATTAATGCAAGCCGGGTTTAATTTAGTAAAAACTGAGGATATTTCCACTCATATTTTACCAACAATTGACCTATATGTCGATACTTTCCGCAGGTATGGACTGAACACAATGATTTATGTTGCGGATTTAATTTCGATCGCAGTTCCGCCAATTCATAAATTCCTGCGTTGGATATTTCGTCGCTGGTTTAAAAAATTGGTGGTTGAAGGATTGGAGGCGAGTCAACTTTTTGAGCAACATCTTTGTTATGAAATTAAACTTTGGCAGTTGACAGAAAAAGATGGACGTGGCTAATAATTAAGTCCGATCAAACTTTTTATTAAATGCTGTAATTGTCATCGCGCTTCGGGAAAGCAATCGCATAGTCTCGGCGATTGCTTCACTAAGAGTTCGCAATGACATATTAAGCTAAGCTGTTGCGGCATTTAAATTTGATTTTGGGCGGGCTAGAAGCCCACCCCACAAATACCAATTACCAAATACCAAATACCAATTACCAATTACCAATTATCAATTACTAATTATCAATTACTAATATATGTCTCAATCAATTCTCGAATTCGCTCGCACTTTCTACTCCTATCCCTGCGGTTCGCGAGTAGCAATTCAGGACTTAAGCCTCAAAGTCCCCGCCGGGAAGCGCTGCGGGCTGATTGGTCAAAACGGCTGCGGTAAAACCACCTTTTTCCTGCTAGCAAATGGTTTGTACCAACCGCAACAGGGAATTATTCGCTGGGAAGGTGAACCATTCCGCTACGATCGCAAATATCTCACGCAACTGCGCCAACAAATCGGACTCGTCTTTCAAAATCCCGAACATCAATTAGTTGCTTCGACGGTAGAAGAAGATATCTCCTACGGATTGTACAACTTAGGATTGCCCGAATCAGAAATTGGTCAAAAGGTGCAACAGGCGATCGACCAATTTAACTTAAGCGAACTCGCCCGCGAACCAATCCATAACCTCAGTTTAGGACAAAAAAAGCGCGTTTCGATCGCAGATATCATGGTTCTCAAGCCCAAACTGCTACTGTTAGATGAACCTACCGCCTATCTCGATCCGCGCCACACCCGACAACTGATCGGTTTGCTGCAACAAATTCACGCGGCCGGAACCACCATACTTTTAGCAAGTCACGACCTCGATTTCATCTACCGCTGGGCTGATTGGGTGTTTGTGATGGATCGCGGAAAACTGATTCTAGAAGGCACTCCCGAAGCCGTTTTTGCTCAGCGGGATGTCTTGGAACAATTGCAACTTGGTGTACCGCTGGCGATCGAGCTAATCGACCAAATCAAGGCGATGTTTCAAACAGATGATCGCTCAAAAACGCCTAATTTCGAGGAATTGCAACAACAAATTTTACAAGCACGTCGGCTGCTTTAACGGGACTTAGACAATTGATAATTGGCGTTGCTGATTCACGGTATGAATTCCCTTTTCGCTTGAAGTTACAAAATTCACCCTCCGAGGGTTTATAGCAATTGCGAAATCTTGAATTCATACCTGTATCCAGCAACGCCGCCCGTGGGGGTAAGTTCAGATTAGACATTACCAATTACCCAAAATTGATTGAGGAAAAAGCCGATCGCAGCACTGCCGATCGGCACAGTCAGATTGTCAATTCCCAGTTTAGAAACCGACTCCAAAGTAGCAGCAACCAAAGCCACAATTGCTGACACCGCCCAAGTTTGCCAAACATTGCCTTGAACGAAGAGCAAAATCAAACTGCTAACAGCAAAACTCACCAAATACATAGTTGCAGAACCTTCCCAACTCTTCTGGATTCCCCAAACTCGATAAATATATTTGCCGTATTTTTTGCCGATGACAGCGGCCAATCCGTCGCCCCAAGCCATCACTAAAATGCCCAAAGCTGCGTATTCCTGATGTTGTAGCGGCCAAAACCAAGCGACGAGAACGCTAATACTCACAGCATAGAAAAAAGTCCCGAAACTCTTGCGGTTGATACTGTTAAGACTGGGCAAAATCGGCAGTTGGTAGGAAATTAGGGCGATCGCACCTGCTAAAATTCCCGCCGAAATCCCCACCCAACCGGGTATTTCGAGCCACCATGCTAGCAAAATCACATTTCCAGTACCCATGTGCACCACCTTCCGCGATACTTCAGGATCGACAGAAGTAAAGCGATTTAACCCTTCAGCTACCAGTAAAATCAAACCCAGCCAGATACCCACGAGGGAAATTTGCAACCACAGAGTCGGAATTTCGGAAAATATAGACACGATATTTAGGAAAAACTTAGAGCGGGCAATGTTTATAACTTTAGTGGAAATAGGAAACTTGATTATTAGACTTGAGTTGCACTCAATCGCAGACAAGATTAAATTATCTGCGTCTATCGGTGTTTGTAAGCTGTTCCACATTTAAACTGCATTATTTGTGGTCTATACCCCATACTGTAAGGGGTTCAGGCAAGAAATTTAAATGACTAACAGCTTACGCTGGAAATCTGCGGTTAACAGATCGATGGAATATTTATGCAACTCAAGTCTAGTCCTGCACGCATCAATACCAAAGAAACCGGGTTTTTTACCGATATTAAGGGCTAGGATGCACTATTTTGGTAAAAAAACCGGTTTCTGACTGCCCCTGCGTAAGTCCCGTTACACTGGCACTTCCGAGAGGGGACGTTTGCTGTCAGCTACAGCGACGGCTTGTTGCAAGGCTGTGGTGCGATCGGTCAACATCCGTTCGGGCGAGATCAGATCCAACAATCCCAACTTCTGCAAGCGCTGCTGAATTTTGGTGCTGGCACCGACAATGTAAACCTGCAAGCCCTTATCGCAAGCATCGCGAATCGCATTTTCGATCGCCAGCGAAGCCGTCACCCCCAGCATCGGCACCTCAGTCAAATCCATCACCAAAGCATCCGCATCCTTCATAGCATTATGTTCGCGGGCGATCGCCTTCGACAACCCAAAAATCATCGGGCCGCTCAAACAGAACAGCAACACGCGCCCCCTACCCCGATCTAACAGTTGCTTGTCCTCATCGCTGAGGATCGCATCATCATCATCCGTATCGGAAATCAGCTTCACTCCGGCAGATTGCAAATTGCTCAACCGTTCGATCGTTAGAATATTAGCAATAAACACGCCAACACCCACGGCCACAATCAGATCCACAAACACTGTCAAAAACATCACCCCGTACATGATCAGGGAGCCCTTAACAGATACCTTGTGCGATCGCTTCAGGAAACTCCAGTCAAGGATATCAATCCCCACCTTCAGCGCAATCCCCGCCAACACCGCCATCGGAATCGGTTGAGTTAACTTCGCCGCCCCCAAAACCACCACCAGCAACACCAACGCCCGAGTTAAACCCGACAACGCCGAAGTCGCACCTGTTTGGATATTGACCACAGTTCCCATCGTTGCCCCGGCGCCCGGCAAGCCACCACAGATCCCTGACACGATATTGCCAATCCCTTGACCGATCAACTCCTTATCGGACTTGTGCTCGGTTCGCGTTAGACTGTCCGCCACCACCGCCGTCAGCAAGGTATCGATACAGCCCAGCATCCCCAGCATCACCGCATCCACAAACATCACCGTGATTTGACCTGCGGAAAAAGTCGGCAATTGCAAGGGGGGCAGTCCCACCGGAATTTCGCCAATCCGGCGAATATCCGCGCCCTGAAACACAGTCAGGGAAATTACCGTGCCGACAATCAGCGCTATCAATTGCGGCGGCACTAATTTCTTGATTTGTTTGGGCATCAGAAAAATGATCGCCACCGTCAAGGCACCGAGAATTGCTTCCGGCGGATTTACGTTTGCCAGCAACTGCGGAATTGCCATAAAAGTGCCCAAAACACCGCCCTTGGGAGGGGCTTGACCCAGAAACGGTGCAATTTGCAGAATGATCAAAATCACGCCAATTCCCGACATAAAGCCAGAAATCACGCTGTAGGGCATCAGGGTGACGTATTTCCCTAGCTTGAAAATACCAAAGATGATTTGAAACACCCCCGCCAGCATCACCACGGTAAAAGACATCGCCAGTCCTTGTTCGGGATTGCTAGCGGTGAGGGATGCGACGATCGCCGTCATCACCACAGTCATCGGCCCCGTGGGCTCGGAAATCAGTGTTGGGGTGCCACCAAACAGCGCCGCAAAGAAGCCAACGCAGATGGCACCGTACAGTCCCCCGATCGGCCCGATTCCGGAAGCGACCCCGAAGGCCAGGGCCAGGGGCAGCGAGACGATCGCAGCCGTGACACCGCCGAAGATGTCGCCCTTGAGATTATTGAAACGAATCTGATTAGTTATTGACATGAGTGGTGCATTAATAAACTAGACAGAATTTAACAATGCTGACTTTGATCCCTTCACCCTGTCTCAGGGCAAAAGTTTTTCTGACAGGCATGACAGATAGCACAAGCAGGTGAGACTCTAGCAAGAGCCTGCGATCGCTCATCAAAAAGCCTAAGCTGGTAAATAGTTAATTTTTTCCTTATTTTTTAATGTACGGTAAAATTTGCACCTATAAACTTTTTTTTTTAATTTTTTTTTTTTAATCCAGACCTCCAAAAACCTGGTGGGCTGGCAAAAATACTTAGTTGGAGTAATTTATAGTGCTTGCACCTCGATCTAAACACCCGATTTCTGCTGTTATTCAACCGATTCAAGTCAATGATACAATAGTCAGTCGGTTTAGCGAACTGGAAACTGTTAGCCCCATCATTGCACCAAATCTTTACCACTATTTGTTTGCAGCAAATTTTAAAAAATTCTACCCCAAGTATCGTCGAACATCAAAGAAAGCAAAAGTTTCAATAGGGATACGAGCAGTTTTTAGAGCGCTCTGTGAATGTTAAAATTTAGAGGAAAATAGGTTTTATGGCTGTGCAGTATGTCTTAATTATTCATGAAGTGGAAAATTATGCAGCTTGGAAAAAGGTATTCGATAATGCTAAAAACATCCGCAAAGAAGCTGGAGAGCGCTCCTATCAGGTTTTGAAGTATGAAAAGGAACCCAATAAAATTGTTCATTTTTCCCTGTGGACATCAACAACAGATGCCAGGGCGTTCTTTGAGTCGCCTGCATTGGTTAAAATTAGAGATGAAGCGGGAGTCAAAGCTCCTGAATTTATCTATCTAGACGAATTAGAGTCAGGAGTATTGTGAAATACGTATTGTATAATGTAAGTTATTCAAACTAGGTGGTTGAGTTTTGAGTATGTACGATGGTAGCTACTACCAGCTAATGGCTGAGTACAATTGCTGGATGAACCAAAATCTATATTCGGTGTGTTATGCAATTCCTGATGAACAACGCAAACAGGATGTTGGTGCATTTTTTAAGTCGATTCATGGCACTTTGAATCATTTACTTTATGGTGACAGAGCATGGATGGGTCGTTTCACCCTTCAGCCATTTTCGGTGACGGCGATGGGTCAAGAACTGTATGCTGATTTTAATGTTTTGAGAGCAGAACGAGAGATAACCGATCGCCAAATTATAGCATGGTCTAGCCACCTTCAGTCTGACTGGCTGAGTCAACCGTTTGAGTACACAAGCATTGTAGACGGTAAATGTCGCGTGCTACCGACTTGGGTTTTGGTGACACATATGTTCAATCACCAAACTCACCATAGAGGGCAAATTACCGCACTAATCAAACAACTTGGCTGCGATCCCGGCGTTACAGATATTCCCTGGCTACCCGCGATATCATTGGGATAATTTCGGCTCGTCAAGAAGACTCGGCGGTTGAAACTAGGTTTATGCAAACGAAGACTCGGCGGTTGAAACCGCGTCTTGTCAAACGAAGTCGGCCTCCGCCGACTGAAGAAAATAACGTGATTTTAACCGTGCACTCTTCAACCTGCGGAGGCACGTGCATATCTGTGTAGGCGCGGTTTCAACCGCCGTCTATACTTTCACCAACTCCCGCACGGCCGCAAAAGCCCTCCCCCGCCACTTTACCGGCAGCAGGGACAATCCCAAACCCGCCCACATTTTAGCCTCAGAAATTGACTTTCCCGATCGCACCATCCGCCGCCCTTTTGCTGTTTCACCCACCTCAATCAGCCGCAAACCAAGCGCTAATTGAGTTTCTGCAATCCTCTGGAGCCTGACTGTTTCCAACTTCTCGGAGTCAAATTCGTAGCTGGTCAAATAGCGCAATTTATCGCTCAAATACGGAATTGCCCGATCGACTCCTTGCTGTTCTGCGTGAAATCGATACTCCATCAACAGCTCTGGCAAGTAATAGCATTTTTTGCCCGCAATTGCAAGTCTCACAAACAAATCGTTATCTTCGCAATTTTGCAAATTCGGCCGCAGAAATCCGACTGATTCCAGCGCGGGGCGGCGAAATAAAGTCGCCCCTATTTGCAAACTCTGTCTCAGAAAAACTGTCGAGAGCAAATCTTCAACAATTCCAGCCGACAACTCGGTGCGGCCCCACCGCTGCGAATTCAGTTTCGTCTGGCTTTCGTCAATATAATTGTTAATGTCGATCGCCCAGTGATCTGTACTGACAAAATCGATGCTGGGGTCTTTATCTAAAATAGCAGATGTCCGCTCTAGAAATTGCGCGCTCAGGCGATCGTCATCGTCAAATTTGATAAAATATTCGCCCCTTGCCGCCGCAAATCCCGATCGCATATTATTACTTTTGCCGATATTCTGCGGGTGGCGAATGTAGCGAATCCCTTGCTCTACAAATTCTGACATTAACAGCGGAGTGCTGTCAGTCGAGCCGTCATCGCAGACAATTAATTCAAAATCTGTATAAGTTTGATCTAGCACGCTGGCGATCGCACTAGCCAGCAAATGCACTCGATTGCAAGTAGGAATGCAAACGCTAATTTTCGGCACAAACAAAGACCTTTTTAGATTTTAGATTTTAGATTTTAGATTTATAAAAATTAAATTTTCACTTCTTCCTTCTTCCTTCTTCTTTATTCCTTCCTTCCTTGTTCCTTCTGTCAACTGTCAACTCTTCCTTCTGTCAACTGTCAACTCTTCCTTCTGTCAACTGTCAACTGTCAACTGTCAACTGTCAACTGTCAACTGTTCCTTGTTGATATTAACTTAAACGAGCCGTACATTCGAGAATTAACTTTTGATTCACCAAAGCAAAAGGTTGAATTTCCAAAGCGCGGCGAAAAGCTCGAATAGCACTTCTGTATTCTCCCAAGGCAGCGTAGCACAAACCCAGACCGTGCAACGCCCCAAAATGCACCGGGTTCAGTTTGAGGACGATTTCGCAGTCGTGGAGCGACTTTTTATAATTTCCTTGGGTATAGTGAAGTACGGCGCGTCGGTTCCAAGCTTCAGCAAAATCCGGCGCTTCCGCAATCAGTTTCGTCAGCAAATCCAAAGCGTGGTGAACATCGCCTGCATCCAGCGAAACTTGCGCTCGCCTGAGAATTTGCATCCCGTAATCACCCTTCTGGTTAAACCAAGTGCGCCAGAGTTCTGTAGTTGCCCGATCGCGCACGCTTTCTTCGGAGTTTTTTAAGTCTTGGAGCAGCGCTTTGACAGATAATTCGTCCATAGGTGCGAAGATTGTTAAAAAAGTTTTATCAGTCAATCTTATCGCGACAGCGGCAATTTTATTTATCCAACATCCCATGCAGATTTTGATGCTTTCCTCGACTTTTCCCTACCCACCAAGCCGCGGAGGAACTCAGGTAAGGACGTTTAATTTATTACAATACTTGAGCCGGCGGCATGATGTAATTCTCGGCACTGTACGATCGCCCGATGTCACCGACGCACAAATCGAGGCATTGCGAGGGCAAGTTAAAGAATTAGCAGTTTTTCCCCACCCGCAGATCCCCCCCCAAACCCCCCTTGCTAAGGGGGGGCTAAGACTCCATCAGAAGACTCAGGAGGAGTTATTTCCCCCGCCAAACCAGAAGACTCAGGAAGAATTCTTACCTCCCCCCCTTAACAAGGGGGGGACTGAGGGGGGGTTCTTTCCTCCCGTCAATCAGGGGATTGATGAGAAAATGAACGAAATACTCGGAAAACTGCACAGATTTAGTCAATTTTTGTTATCCGGGACACCTCCGAACGTACTCTCAAGCTACTCCCAAGCAATGCAGAATTGGGCTGACGAATTGGTAACAGCAGGCAAATGCGATGCTGTCACCTGCGAACACAGCGTTAACGAGATTTACGTGCGTCCAGAATGGCGGCAAAAACTGCTGACAGTGGTCAATATTCACAGTTCGGTTTGGGGAACTTGCAGGGAAATGTTAGCAATCGGCACCTCGGAAAAACCCCTGCGCGATCGACTAAATTTACCGCTACTCGCCCGCTACGAAAGACGATACTGTGCCAAATTCTCCCGCATTGTCGCCACCACATCCACAGACAAGCAGCAACTCCTAGAATTGCTGTCGCAGGCGGGAAGACTCCGAGAAAAACCAGATTTTTTTGTGCCTCCGATTGATGTTATTCCTAATGGTGTGGATTTGACAGAATTTCCGTACCGGTCGATCGATCCGGGAGGACACACCTTAATTTTTGCAGGCGCCATGAACAATTTGCCCAATATTGACGCGGCGCGGTTTCTGAGTTTGCAAATACTGCCGCCTTTGCAGCAGCGCTATCCAGATGCCACCCTCACCCTAGTCGGGGCTTCGCCAGTCCCGGAAGTGCTCGCCTTGGGGGAACTTCCGGGAATTCAAGTAGTAGGCCGGGTGCAAAGGGTGGCAGAATATTTGCATCAAGCTGCTGTTTGTGTGGTGCCGATGCGGATTGGTTTTGGGATTAAAAATAAAACTTTGGAGGCGATGGCAGCGGGAACCCCCGTCGTTGCGAGCGATCGAGGTTTGGAGGGTTTAGCCGTCGATGGTGGCCCACAACCGAGAAGGGCCTTGCGGGCGAACAAAGTTCACGAGTATGTTGAGGCGATTACCAGTTTGTTTGAAAATCAGCAGCTAAGACAGGAGATCTCTGTCAACGCTCGATCGCTCGTTGAAAGCCAATACACCTGGGATATCATAGGTCGGCAGTACGATCGGCTATTGCAATTTTAAACTCTAAATTCTAAAATCTAAATTCTAAAATGGGACGATGGAACACAAAATTAACCCCTCAAAAAATCGAGCCAAACCCCCAGAAAATCGCAAAGTTGCTCCTCCTCCGACAAGACGCCGTCGCCAAACCCGACGCGCCAAAAATCTTCAAGAGTCCCAGCTTCTCATACCTACTCCCCCAACTCGCGCCAGATATCCCTGGAAAAGACTGATAGCTAATTTGACAGCCCTCAGCATCTTGGGTGGCTGTGCAGCTTTAATGGGAGGCGGCGCTTGGCTGAGTTATCAGCTAATTGTCGATCCCAACGGCAACAAGTTGATCTCTCAGTTTGTGCCGGAATGGTCGCGCCTGCCTACAGGTAGCAGAGATTCGATCCAAACTCTCGATCAAATCAAAGCCAGCATCCGCAAATTGGGATTCGTAACCGGAGAACCCCTCCCGCTTCCCGTCGATCGATCCAGCGATAATTCTATTTCCGATTTGCTATTGCCGGTGATGGTAGAAAGAACTGTTAAGGCTTCTACTGTTTGCAAAAATCCTTGCCGTCAAATTGTCGAACTTCGGGTGTACAAGCAGGTGCAGTTTCCCGATCGCAGTTCCGATAAAGAGCAGTATTTTCAGTTAGCAAGTTCTGTGAACGTAGAAGGCCCGGCGGAATCTTTTGTCATTGCTTCTTTAGCTGACTCTACATCTGACAATCAAGCCTCGAATCAGTCCCTACCCCTAACAGAACTGCGCCGCTTTGACGGAAAGCCCCCCGCCTCCGGCATTTGGTTTAATGTCAGCGGTCAACTAAAGCGGGGCGACAAGAAAATTCCCTACGGACAAGTCGTTCGCTACAACCCCAGCCAAAATCATTTAATGCCGCTGTTGGAGTGGGCGAGTGCGGCTGGACAACCGCCGAATTGGCAGCAAATTGTTAAGGGGGAAAATCCGCAGTTGGCGATCGACCAAACAGTTGGTTTAGAGCCGCAATTTACCCTTTATCAAATTGGCCCGCGCAAATTTCTGCCGAACCCAGTTCAGTTAACCGCGATTTCTTTAGAAGAATTTGCCTTCAATGACGAGACTTATAAAAACGGGCTGCGGCTGGCAAAAAGTGGGCTGTGGTCTCCAGCATTAAATGTCATGCGTATTGCTAAGGGGAAAGCCGACAAAAATTGGCCCGCAGTCGCGCAAGCTCAGCTAGAGACGATCGAATTTCACGCTAAAATTACCCGGGCTCAGGCGATCGCATCTTGGGCCAGTCCCGGCCAACAAGTTCTCGCAGAACTGATCGACGGCCGCTGGACCCAAGCTTTGCAAGTATTTGAAGCCGATGCGAGCAACAGTAACGAAATTGCCACAACCCTCAAAAATGACGGCGGACGGATCTGGAACCGCGTAGACGCCGCCTTGAGAGTGAATGCCGCTGACGCCGATGTCAAGGCTTGGGGCGCCCTGATTGTAGCCTCTCAAGACGGAACCCGCGAGGCGATGAATTGGCTCGACCAGCAATCAGATACTGACAGCGAAACAAGAAGTCGAATTCGGAATTTGGTCAACAAACTTCAGGAAGCAGTTTCTCAGGCTGAAAATCTAGAAAGCCACAAAAGTCAAATTATGGGTTCTGCTACTTTAATTAGCAGTGTCAATCCCGCTGAGTGGCTGGAACCCGAACCGAACAACGAGTTAAAATTGACCGGAGAACAAGTTTGGTATCAGGTGCAGGTAGCGAGTTTTTACGATGGTAGCCGCTGGGTTAATTCGCCCTTTTCTGATGTAGAAGTGCGCTCTTTTCCTGGTACTCAAGTCAAGTGGCTCTGGGGGCGGCTGGGATTACAGGCTGACCCCAAGATTAAGATTGAGGTAGCGATGGCTAACGGTCAACAAAGAGTTGCTGTGGGAACGGTGAAAGCAGTGCAGATTCAAGACGGAAGTCTGCGCTTGCTGGCGGCCGTTGACAAGCGATCTTGACAGTTGACAGTTGACTGTTGACAGTTGACAGTTGACAGCTTGCCCTGAGCGTAGTCGAAGGGATGAGGGCGACCTCTACCTGGAAGTCCGAGGATTCGAGTAATGCAATACTTCGGACAGTTTTATATCTAATCGAGTGTCCGAAACCCTGACTGGCTATATGCTGGACTATTATTTCAAGGTTTAAGTAAGCGCGCTAAGTTTCAGAAAATGCGTTAAAAATGGCAGGGCTTCCTCGCCCTCGGCTTACAGGGTCGTTAAAAAACTGTCCGAAGTATTGGTAATGAATAGTCTTGTTTTAATTTCTCCCTATAAGGAAGAGGCTTTAAACCAATTCTTTCTGGTAATCTGGGATCGAGCATTCGGTAGAGGGAACAGTCCCGGAGGCAATCTTGACACGAAGAAACCCGAGTTTTTTACCATTTCTGCCGATTGCAACAGAAGTATTTTCGTAAAAAAACCCGGCTTCCTTCCACCTGTACGTCCAAAACTAGGAAAAAGGAAAAATCTTTCTTTTGCCCCTCGCGTAACTCCGAAAGCAGCGCAATCTCAACACTCTTCCCCTTACTCCTCTCGAACTCCGACAACAATGCAGACAAAAATGTTGTTAATTTAATTAATTAACACAACGTGTGCACAAAAAACCCAGAGATGTCAAATCGCGCCCTTTTTAGAGAGTGCTGCAATCATCTGGCGTTTCACTGCTTTAGCCCAAAGCTCAAATTCCAAACTGTTGATATTATGAATTTTCACTTCCTCAACAGGCTGAGTTGGGGCTTCTTTCTGTGCTGTAGTCTCCATTGTTTTTTTCCTCGTCAAAAAATGTTAGTAGTTGATCGCAAACGGTTAGCATCATACATCTATTTTAATAACTAATTCTTGCAATTAATTAAACTAAAGGCAGAGAATTTAACCATCAAATGCAGTAAATACATCTAGATCATGCAATTTACGAATTTAATGTAAGAAAACCCTACAACCATTGTTATATATAGGCTTTTCCTGACATTGAAATTTTACAATTTACATTGTATGGCACTATCAAACCAATGCTTATGTTAGTAAACTTATTTTTAAATGAATGTATTGGCATATACAGCAGAAAATAATTTTATTGAATTCACAGAGTGCCATAAAGCCGTAGCGTAGCGGGGTGTAAGCCATCGCCCGCATCTCCGAGTCCGGGTACAATATAGCCGTGTTCGTCCAAACACTCGTCAACTGCCGCCGTATAAATCTGCACGTCAGGGTGTTGTTCGTGAAAGTGCCCCACTCCCTCCGGTGCCGCCAGCAAGCACAAAAATTTAATAGACTTCGGATTAACTTCTTTCAGCCTATCCACTGCCGCCACTGC
This sequence comes from Microcoleus sp. N9_A2, assembly GCF_036701775.1. NCBI lineage: Bacteria > Bacillati > Cyanobacteriota > Cyanophyceae > Oscillatoriales > Microcoleaceae > Microcoleus > Microcoleus sp. N9_A2. The sequence goes on from NZ_JAUBRH010000001.1 coordinate 169,871, forward strand.
TGAATTACCAGTAGCCAGCATCGGATCGACAATTAAAACATCTCGCTGTTCGATATCCTGGGGAACTTTGAAATAATATTCGATCACCATCCGAGTTGTCGGATCGCGGTACAAACCAATATGTCCTACCCTCGCAGACGGAATCAGCTCTAAAATACTATCTAACAGTCCCTGACCGGCGCGCATAATTGAAATAATAACAATTTTCTTTTCTGCAGCCAGCACCGGTGCATTCATTTTGGCGATCGGCGTTTCTATTTCTTCATATTTCAGCGGCAAATCTCGCGTAACTTCATAAGCTAGCAGCATCCCAATCTCTTTCAGCAGTTGGCGAAATTTCGCCGTGCTCGTTTGAGTTTGCCGCATGAGAGTTAACTTGTGCTGTATCGAAGGATGGTCGATGACAGTAACTTTAGAACTCATTTTTTTGAATAATTAATCTGCTTATCACGTCAAATATTGCACTTGCCGCTAAGCAGCTTGTGGGGAGTGTAGTGTGAGCAATAGTTTTCAGGTTGGAATTTGGAATTTTAAGTTGGAAGAGGGGATAAATTTCCCTCTTCCTTCTTTTTACCCTGAGCGAAGCCGAAGGGCTTTCTTCCTTCTTCTCTCTTCCCCCTAAAACACAGTGCCGTCACTTTCAATCTGAATTGGTGGCCCTCCACCAGCCCTCAATTCTGCCGCAATTTTCCGCCCCGCCGCCCAAGTTCCTCCTTGCAAAATCTTCACCAGTGGCAATTCTATCGCACTCAAATGCAGCTTTTCTCGCATAGCTGCGGCAATTTTATCTAAAAGATTCACAGTCAGCGATCGCCATTCTACTATAACTTCCGAACCCGGCAAGTAACTCTGCTCAAAAATAGCCGAATCTTTTGCCTGCAGCAGTCCGATATCCAAACACAAACCGCCGTTTCGGTACTCCGGTAATCCCGTTAACTCATCCAATCCGGCGACTTCTAAACCAAGTTCTTGCAGCGGTTCCAACAGCGAATAAGTCAACCACTGCGAGAGTTTGTGAAACGGCACAAATTCATCTCCCAAATTTTCTCCTGTTAAAGCTGAATGCTGCCAAACATCCCCTAAATTAACCCCACCAATGGCATATCTTCCCGGCCAAATCTCCTCAAAACCTGTCAAAACAGCATTCAATACTTCAGAAGCATTCACAGTTTTGACTCCAGAAACCCGACTGTCGAGCAAGTATTGTACCAAATTGCCGGGACGCGGGTTTGCGCTGCCAAATAATAATCGATGCTGGCAAATCGCCTTCCCCAAACGCTGCAACAATTCTAATCTGCCGCTTAAACCAACTAGCGGATTGTCTCGACTTACCTGAAATCCCGCAGCTAAGGTTTCTAGTTTTAATTGAGAAAGTCCGCGAGAATCAGCAGAAAAAGGAAAATCGGGATTACTGGAAAAAACACCTTGACAAAACATCCGAAAACTGGCTATTGCTAACCCTTCAGAACGGCGGTAAACCTGTCCGCTTTCTGGTTCACAATACTGCCAATCTGCACCAGCACCGGCATCGAGCAAAACGCTAATAATTGCTAAATCAAATTTGATCTTAGCTTGCTCTATGAGTGAAAATTCTGCTAAAGCTGCATCTAATTCGGCTAGTCGCTGCAGGTTGCCAGCTTCAAAATGCCGCCAGCGACTGTGAAAGGGAATGTTAAAATCGGGATACTGTTGGCGCGTTGTGTCAATTACATAATTTGCTGCTTTGTCGAGTTGGGATAAATCGACGCGGAAGTAGCGGAGTTTATCCACGCGGGCTAAATCAAAAAGCCGATCGCACTTTTGGCGAATTGCAGCCGGCGTTCTCAGATATTGTACAGTTTCCAGTTCAAGTTTGCTCAACTTCATACAATCAAACACCGATAAACATCGTTTTCTTGAAAAAAGTCAAACTGACTGTAATCTAAAAGATTATCTAAAATCGCATTTTTATCGATTTTGATCAGCTTGTACTCCCACTTCGAGCCGCTAACTTCGCGTTTTATTTGATCGGAAACTATCACCGAATTTCTTTCTGTACCCGGAGATACTATTTTACTTAAATCTTCCAGCCTGTCGGCGATGTTAATATCTTTTCCGTAAGTGCAAGACCGAAAAATATACAAATTTCCTTTAGCAACTCCTACCGACAAGCCGCAAGGTATTTGATTTCCGTGAATAAACAGTTTCCAATTCTCGCACAAACTTTCCATTGCCGCTAAGGCTGAATGAGCTTCCGGGAAAGTTAACAAATGCGAATCGCCAACTATACTCCGAATTGTGCCACCATATTCTTCGCAAATGTTTTTTTCAAAAGTATCGAAGTTAGTCAGCAAATATTCAACATCTTTGATAGAATTAGATTCTTGATAAGCAATAAAACCTCTCAAATCAGCTTTAATTATTGCTTGATTTTCAACTATCCGCGTTTTGTGACTTTGGTCAACTTTGTAAACTTTTTCAGGTTCGCTCATCCCTTTCAAAGAAAACTCGTTAACAAAAGATGTTTGCACTTCTGCCTTGTTGAGCGCCAGCCATGCTGCTTGGGATAAATATATTTCATCCGGCGGAGTTACTGATTCTATCCGCGCTGTTAAATTGACTGTATCGCCAAAAATATCTTTATCTTGGTGCAAGACATCTCCTAGGGTAATCGACACGCGAATAGCCAATCGTTCATCATTCGATTTGCTAGATTGTTCAGCTCTCAATTCTTGCTGCATTTCTATGGCTGCCATCGCCGCTGCTGTGACGCTGGGAAAAATCATCCAAAAGGAATCACCTTCCCCTTTAATCATGCTGCCTTCATTTCTGGTACTAATATCTGAAATAAAAATTTTATGCTCGTTTAACAAACTACTTAATTCCGACTGAGATAATTTTTTAACTCTGGCGGTATATCCACAAATATCTGTTTTTACGATAACAGTAGAACGCAAATTAGCCATAACCTACCCTGACCGATCAAAGACCAGCAATATATTTTATTTGGCAAAGACGCGATTGTTCGCGCTCGATTGTTCGCGTCTTTGGCCTGTCAATCTCCTAAATCGCGTCCGATGGCTTCTGCAAGAATTGTAGCATCTGGCACGGGGTCTGGCGTGTAGTAGCCGGCTGCTTTTTTGGCGGCGATTTCGACTTGGGCGTCTGCGGGAATCCAATTTTCGGGAATGGGGATGCGATCGACTACTTGAATGCCAGAATTGATAATTGCATTGTATTTGAGATCGCTCATAGAAACTAAACTGTCAATTCGAGAGATCCCCAACCAGTGCAAAACATCTGGCATGAGTTCTTGAAACCGCATATCTTGAACTCCGGCGACACATTCAGTGCGAGTAAAATAGGCATCAGCCCGATCGCCCCCTTCCTGCCGTTTTCTGGCATTGTACACCAAAAACTTCGTAACTTCCCCCAAAGCTCTGCCTTCCTTGCGGAAATAAACAACTACCCCAGAACCGCCAGATTGTGCCGTTTGGATGCAAATTTCAATCCCGTGTACCAAATAAGGACGGCAAGTGCAGATATCCGAACTAAACACGTCAGAACCGTTGCATTCATCATGTACCCGTACCGCCAACTGCTTCTGTGGGTCAGAAATATTCGCGACATCGCCAATAATATAAACCGTAGTTCCGCCAATTGGGGGCAAGAAAACGTGCAAGTCCGGCCGCGTCACTAAATCCGAGAACATTCCGCCTGTTTCCTCGAACAGGACACGCCGTAGAACACTTTCTTCAGCGCCGATCCGCTGAGCAATTCCCGGCAAATACCACACCGGGTCGATCGCAATTTTAGTTACTGCTAAATTGCCACCTGCTTTGACTATTTTGCCATCAATTTGCACTCGCCCCTTAGCGATGGCATCTTGCAATTCCGGCATATTAATGTGAGCTTTAGTGACAGCAATCGTCGGTCGAATATCATATCCCTGCTGGAGAAATGAAGTATAAACTTCGCTGACCAAACCCCCAAAGGGATCGAGAGAAACAATCAAATTGCGATCGCCCCAACTCGGGTGCGGCCCGATGTGTGCGGCCGGAGAGGTGTTGGTAAAATCCGGGCGGTGATCTGCTTGCAGAGCCCCGGAAGCCACTGCTAGCGCGCGATAAACAGAGTAGGAACCCGAATGAGTGCCGATCGCATTCCGGTGAGACGATTTGGTGAGGCTACCAATCACAGGCCCCCGTTTCAGCGGATCGATTTCTCCCCAGTAAATGGGATGAGGTTTTGTGCCGGATCTGTCGGGATGGGATGTTAAAACTATATGTTTGGGTTTTGACACAGTTGTTTTTGGCTCTTGCTATGGCAATTTTAAACAATTATCGATTGTAACAACACAATTGTGTCTGCGGAAGTATCCGATATATCCAATTTCCTCGAAATCTTCTCTAGCAATTATCTTTCATTTGTGAATGATATTTTTTTACTAACCGCAGAGGCCGCAGAGGCCGCAGAGGAGAAAGAAAGAGAGTAAAAGGGAAAGAGAGAAATAAAAAAGTTCCCAAATTTGGAAATAATTGCTATATTTAAAGCTGGTATCGTTAAATTATTAATAAAATTCTAACTCACAAAGTTAATGTTGCCAAGTACATCTAATTTATTGCTCAAAAATGCTCGCGTCCCCCTGTCTCTGCTAGAGATGAAATCGATCGCCCCGTCAGCTTCTACTGTGGCGACAACGGGGAGTGAGAACAATTTTTGTTTGGTGGATTTGGAAATTGCAGCGGGTACGATCGCCCAAATCATCCCCACAAATACGCAACCTTTATCGCAACTTCGAGATATCCCAGTTGTAGATTTGCAGGGCGGCTTAGTTTGGCCTTGTTTTGTGGATATGCACACGCATTTAGACAAAGGCCACATTTGGGAACGATCGCCCAATCCCGACGGAACTTTTGCAAGTGCGCTGGAGACTGTGCGCGCTGATGCCGAAAAACACTGGAATGCAGAGGATGTTTACCGGCGGATGCAGTTCGGCCTCAAGTGCAGCTACGCCCACGGCACCAAAGCCATCCGTACTCACATCGACAGCGCAGGCGATGGGGGAACCGTTAGTTTAGCAGTATTTGAAGCTTTGCAAGCCGAATGGAGCGATCGGCTAATTTTGCAAGCAGTTTCCCTAGTTTCCCTCGACTATTACCTGACACCCGCAGGCGAAAAATTAGCAGATAGAATTGCCCAAATCGGCGGCATCCTCGGCGGAGTCGCCTACATGAACCCGGATTTAGACAAACAACTCGATCGCGTATTTAGCTTAGCCCAAGAACGCGGTTTAAACCTCGACTTCCACACCGACGAAACCGACGATCCAGAATCAGTAACATTGCGGGAAGTCGCAAAAACCGCCATCAGCCATAAATTTAGCGGTCAAATTATCTGCGGGCACTGCTGCAGTTTAGCCGTACAACCGCCCGATTTAGTAACAGAAACTTTGACATTAGTCAAGCAAGCAAATATTGGCATTGTCAGCTTACCGATGTGCAACCTTTATTTGCAAGATAGACAATCTGGGCGTACACCGCGCTGGCGGGGAGTGACGCTGGTGCACGAACTCAAAGCAGCAGGAATTCCCGTCACAGTTGCTAGCGACAACTGTCGCGATCCGTTTTACGGATTTGGAGATCACGATGTTTTAGAAGTCTTTAATATGTCAGTCCGCATAGCCCATTTAGACAGGCCTTGGGAAGATTGGCCGCGCACAGTCACAACAACACCAGCAGATTTAATGGGATTGCCGAATCTAGGAAAAATTGCCGTTGGTGTACCAGCAGATTTGATTTTGTTTAAGGCGCGAAATTTCAGCGAACTGTTATCGAGGTCACAGCGCGATCGCACAGTTTTGCGGCAAGGTAAAGAAATTGATACAACTTTGCCCGATTACCGCGAACTCGACGATTTGTTAGCAAGTTAAACTTCTAGCAATCATCACATCAACTGTCAACTATTTCTCTTTCCTTCTCTTCCTTCGCGTCTTCGCGGTTCGTTAAAATCCATCGCTGTAAACTTGTCAATTCACAACTAATTTGATATAAATGTAAAAGCTGATTCGATTGAGGATGTTTTAAGTGAAAGCAGTTATTTTATTGTCGGGAGGGCTGGATTCCTCAACAGTTTTGTATCAAGCCAAAGCCGACGGCTGCGAGTGTTACGCTATTTCCTTTGACTACCAGCAAAGGCACCGGCGGGAGTTGGATTCAGGAAGGGCGATCGCACTTTCAGCGGATGTTAAGGCGCATCAGGTGATAAACTTTGATTTGACGCTGTGGGGCGGTTCGGCTTTGACGGACAATCAGATGGAATTGCCGATCGATCGCAACCTGGCAGAAATGTCGCAAAACATCCCCATTACCTACGTTCCAGCTAGAAATACCATCTTTCTCAGCTTTGCCCTCGCCTACGCCGAAACCCTAGGAGCTCAGCGCATTTACATCGGCGTCAACGCTTTAGATTATTCTGGATATCCCGACTGCCGCCTCGATTACATCCAAGCAATGCAGGAAGTATTTCGGTTAGGAACGAAGCAGGGAAGGGAAGGAGAAGCTATTAAGATTGTCACACCTTTAATCGAACTTAAAAAAACTGAAATTATTGAATTGGGTAACAAGTTGGGAGTGCCTTGGGAGCAAACTTGGTCTTGCTATGCAGGTGGGGAAAAAGCCTGCGGCGTTTGCGATTCTTGTCGGCTGCGGCTGGCGGCTTTTGAAGAATTAGGGTTGCAAGATCCGGTGCTTTACGCTTAATATGTAGGGTGCGTCAGACGGCAAACCATAATTATTTCGTACTCGCTTCAAGCCTGACGCACCTTACAAGTTATTTGGTTGGCGTAGTGATTTTGATATTCATGGTTTGATTTGAAAAGGATGCTTCTTAGATGAATTATTCAGATATTGACAGCTTGACCGAATTGGGTAATCGAAGAATGATGCAAACTCGCTTTGCTCAATTCGCTGGCGATCGCTCGCAATTTGGACTCATCTTGATAGATATAGATGGATTTATATATTTCAACGATCGCTACGGTCATAATGTGGGCGATGAAAAACTGAAAGAGATTGCTAAGTTGATTTGCCAAAATTTACCGGATGGTATTGATGTCTTTAGAACAGGTGGAGAGGAATTTTTAATTCTTATAAATAATTTGAAGATGGCAGAAGTTGTCTTACTAGCAATGCGAATTTGTAAGGCAGTTAATCAGAATTATTCTCATCTTCCCCCATTGCGAAGCTTTTTTTGTATGAGCGATTGCAGTTATGTAGAAGTTGCTCTTCCGTTGACAGTATCTTGTGGGGTAGCTTTCTATCCCGAACATGGTGTAGATTATTCCACTCTGTATGGGGCCGCAGAGGAAGCCGCACTAAGAGGTGGCAAACGCTTATATGGTGGTGTTGTGGGTGTAGCGATGAATTTAGACGGTTCTTGTTTTTTGCCTTCGACGGAGAACAAAAATACTGATTTGTAACTCTAACAAAATCCAGGACGAGTGACTTAAACATAGTCCTAGACGCACGGGTAGCTAGAAACCGGGTTTTTTAACCAAAATATTTGCTTAAAACTTTAAATTAAGGTAAAAAACCCGGTTTCTTTACCTTAATGCGTAAGTCATGAAACCGTTCGCAGATAATTTCGGATCTCTAAAAAATTGCCCTATTTCGATCGCCCTTTCCATCCCAATCTTAACTAGAAAATCTCGCCCCTCCTCTCAACCCGCTATTCGATCGCCCTTTCCCCACAAATTCTCCATCCGCTGCTGCAACTTCACCCAAAGTTCGATCGCCCGCAGCCCCTGACAGCAACTGAATTTGAATTTGATCCAAGCGGGGCCCGCACGCAGAAACCACCGTAAGTTCCGCATTGTCGCCGCGCCAAACTTCCCCAACAGCCGGCATTCTTTGCAACTGATAGCTCAGAAAACCTCCGATTGTCTGATATTCGTCTGTCACCTGCAAATCCAAATTCAATATTTGATTCACATCATCTACATTTAACTGCGCTTGCACCAAAAAAGTGCGATCGTCCAATACTTGCAAAGCAATTTCTTTACTGTCGGGCGAGTGGTAAGTGCGGCCGATAATTTCCGCAATCAAATCCCTCAGCGTGACTAACCCGGAAATGCCGCCAAATTCATCGACAACGATCGCAATTTCTTCCGACGAACTCTGCATCAAAGGCAGCAGTTCCCCCAGCAGCATCATCTCCGGCACAAACCTCACCGCACGCATCCAAGTTACAATTTCCGTGTCGGGAGATAGCAAACCTTGAGCTAGAGGTTTTGCAAGTTGCTTGAAACCAATAATGCCAATAATGTCGTCTAAAGAATCTCCCGTCACGGGATAGCGGGAATGGTTAGAAATTGCCATTTCGTCGAGCAAAGTTTGAAAGGTAGCCGTCTTCGGAAGTGCGATAATGTTCGGCCTCTGCACCATCACTTCTTCTACCCAAACTTCGCCAAATTCAAACACGTTGTTAAGTAGTTCTCGCTCTTCTGCTTGCAAGCCGCTTGATTCGCTGGAAGTAGCTATAATTAATTGCAGTTCTTCGGGAGTAACCGGCCGATGTCTTAGGTCGTATTCGATGCCCCCAAACCGCAAGAGCGATCGAGTAGATTGATTAAGAAACGACACAAAGGGATTGAACAGACGGGAAATCAATAAACTCGGAGGCCCTAAACTTCTGGCTAGCTGTTCGGAATAAAGTAACGCTACAGATTTGGGAAAGAGTTCGCCCAGTACGATTTGCAGGTAAGCTAGCAACAAAAAAGTTACTATTGGTATGCTAAAAGAATGGGCGATCGCCGACTTGATGTAAATTGGCAGCGGCAAATAGCCGATCGACATTCGGACTAGCACGGCGATCGTACTTTCCCCAATCCAGCCGAGAGCTAAACTAGAAAGAGTGATTCCCAACTGCATTGTCGAGAGCAATCTCTCAATACTTTTCTGCAAAGATTGCACAGTTAGAGCTGCAATGTCGCCAGCTTCTACTAACTGATTGATGCGCGATCGGCGTACCGTCACCATCGAAAACTCAGCGGCCACAAAAAAAGCATTGATTGCAATCAGCAACAGCACTGACAGCAACCGCGACAGCACCTCTGTCAAACTCATCGCGGGTAAATCAGATATCTCCTGCACTCTCGCCCCTAAAAGTGACACAATGCTCCCTAAAAAAACTTTCTCGATCAAACCTGAGAATCGGTCTACAGGTTTGGTCTTCTTTTATTTTACTTCGCCACTGGAATGCCAGATATTTGCAACTGAAGTTTTTGACCTGGATAATCTGTCAGCGTCAGCGAAACTTCCTTAGCATTTTCCAGTAAAGCTGTGGGAATACTCACCGTACCGTAAAACACCTGCCCGTTGGGGGGGAGTTCCGACGGCAAATCCTCGGCAGTCGCGCTCAGGGCCCGGCCACGATCGTCAGTGACGTTCAAGAAACTGTAGAGAAACCTCACAGCTTGGGAGCCTTCATTTTTCATGCTCACGTCTAGCAGCATGGAATTGTTGCGCTGACTGGCCGCGCTTACCTCCAGAGTTATTCCCCCGTCGCGACTGTTCAGGGGAAACTTGGCGCTGGCATTTTGTGCAGCCGGTTTTTTGGCCGCGGCTGATTTAGAGCTTGCCTTCTCTGTTTTAGTATTTGCCCCGGCCGTTGTTTTTTCGGGATCGCGACCTTCTACCCGTGCTTTGACGGTTGTGAGAATGTCTTTTTCTTTCAAAATGCTCACTTGGTCTTTGCTAGCCTTCGTTCCAGGCTTGCCGCTGCCAGCATTGTTGCTGGGACGAACATCGGGTTGAGTCGTTCCTTGTAAGGCTTCGCGACCTATAGTAAATCCCCAAACAGAACTCGTCACGCCTGCTCCAAACATTAGAGCGAGCAGAATTAGAGTCAGCACTACCGTCGAATTCACTGCCATTGCCTATAAGTTTATGCCGAACCCTAGAAACTGCTTTGTCCGGTCGATTGGCTTGCCTAACATTGGCTAACAGGCGATCGGGACTCAGCAGATCTAAAGATTTTGATTTTTGTTCTCTAGTTCTAGCACGGACTGGGAAATTATGTTATACTTCATTTTGAGTTAAATCAAAGAAATAGATTTAACGGCAGTTGGCCGAGCGGTTTAGGCAGCGAACTCATAATTCGCCCCAGGCAGGTTCAACTCCTGCACTGCCGATTTTTAATAATTTAGGACGCTCAGCGCTCTGGCTAAAAACCAGGTTTCTTCCCAGATACCCGTCCAGGACGGATGGGGGCTAGAAACCCGGTTTTACGAAAAATTTGCGACAAGTAACGAAAAATATCCGAATAAACCTGGTTTGTGAGGTCGCAAGTGCGATCGCCAACTAGAAATTTGGTCGATCGCAATCTGTTAAGCTCGCACTGCACTCGGAAAAATATTATTCTGATCATTGGTCAAGGATATCAAGCCTTAATCAATTCCACATTATATCCGCTCGCTTCTGAGATGGCGGGCGCTGCGCGGCGACGCTCACACTGCACTCCAAAAATTATTATTCTGATCATTGGTCAAGGATATCAACCCTTAATTAACTCCACTCCGTAGCGCCCGTCGAGCTCTTGAACGTAAACCTTAACTTGTTCTTCCTTTGCAGTCGGCAACTTTTTACCCGTAAAATCCGGCTGAATCGGTACTTCTCGGTGGCCACGATCAACTAATACCGCCAACCAAATTTTCTCCGGCCGCCCGTAATCATTTACCGCATTCAAAGCCGCTCGACTCGTTCTGCCTTTATATATAACGTCATCTACCAACACCACAGTTTTGCCCGTCAAATCGAAAGGAATTTCTGTTTTAGCCGGTGTCCGCATCGCAACTCGATCCAAGTCATCTCGGTAAAAGGTAATATCCAAAGCGCCCACGGGTACTTTGACTTGTTCGAGAACTTCAATTTGATCTGCCAAAATTTGAGCTAAAGGCACTCCTCTACTATGAATGCCCAACAGCACTAACTCCGAGGGATTCCCTGATTTTTCGACAATCTGGGAAGCGACGCGGGTGAGAGTGCGTCTCACTTCATCAGGGGATAAAATTTTGATAATTTTAGTCATGGGTTGCTGCGAGCTAATTGTTGGCTGTTGGCATATCTAACAATTTGAGATTTGAGATTTGAGATTTGAGATTGACTTTACAGATTAATTTGGGGGTTTGAACAAAGGTCAAAACTTTTTTTTGCTTTTGTCGGTGGTTGATGTCTGTGTTCTGCAGGACTGACCCCGAACGGATGAAAAGCAGATGCTGCGATTGCTTGGCTGAGGGCGAACAATCACATAAATACGTTATTTATGCCTCCTGGACTGTTCGAGTGAGGTCATAAGCTAGCGGCTCAAACATAATAAGGTATAAAAAAGCAATGATAGTCCCAACCAAATCAGAAAGCAATACCGAGTTAATTCCAATGCTTGGCAAATTAGCTGCGCTGTGATAGGGTAAACCGGCTCGCCTAACAGGGGTTTGTCTTTGAGAACTCCGCGATAGGAATTAGTACCTCCTAGTTGCACTCCCAAGATGGCGGCGTAAACGCACTCACTCCAACCGGAATTGGGACTGGCATCTTTAACTGCATCTCTCTGACAAATCTGCCAAATGTACATCGGTTTGCCAGATATTAAGGCTAAAGTAATCACTGTTAGTCGGCAAGGAATCCATGTCAACACGTCATCTAGTTTGGCACTAAACCATCCTAAATCAGTGTATGGCGCTTCTTTGTAGCCGACGGTAGAATCTAATGTGCTGGCTGCTTTGTAGGCGATCGCCAAGGGGACTATAGCACTCGCCCACATCGAGTTAGGATCGATCGGGCGATCGGTAACACTTAATAATAGATGTGGCAGAGCGAACCCAAGTAATGCATAAAATAGCGGTGCTGTCACACCATCGACTGCATTCTCTGTTACAGTTTCTAACAATGCTCGTAGAATTTCTGGCTCGGATAAGTTTTCGGTATCCCGGCCGACGTAAAGGCTCAACCTTTCTCGCGCCTTGACTAAATCTCCAACATTTAAAGGTGCTAGCACATCCTCCGCTGCCGCCCTCAAACTGCGACCTGCAAAACAGCTTGCCAGCAAAATGGTCTGTATGGCAATACCTAAAAGAGGATGTACCCAACTAGCAGCTTGGACGATCCACCAACTGACAGTATAACTGCCTACAATCAGCCCGATCGCTAGTATTGTACCAGCACATCGTAGCAGCAGTTTGTGCTGCTCGCCAGCGGGACGAGCGCCTGCTTCAGGCATTTTGCCTGCGGGATTATTCCATATATTAAAGACAAGTCGAGTATAACGGTCGATCGCCCAACCCATCGCTTGCACGGGATGTGGCCAACCCCAAGGATCGCCGATCGAATAATCCAACACCGCAGCTAAAATCAAAACAGGAAATTCATCCGGCATCATTATATATTGTGTCAAACTTGATAGTCTGTCCGAGCAAGAGCGCTCGCAGGATAGCCACGGTTTTAAATGCTGCCACCCTTGCTGACTTGGATTTTTGATCCCTAATTTTAACTGCTGAGATTACTTTCGTCGCCCAGCAAGTGTACGTTCTCCTCCCAATTAACACCATCAAAGGGTAGGATCTGAAAGTGCGAAATGGCATCAGAGTCAAGACAGCGGACGTTGACATCGAATTGATCGGGATGCGATCGGGGGCGATAGAACGAGTGAATGCCGCAAATTCGGCAGAAAGTATGTTGAGCAGTTCCTGTATTAAATGTATAGGTTGTCAAAACATCTTGGCCACTGAGCAAGGTAAAACGTTCTGGCGGCACAATGAGGTGCAAAAATCCCTTCTTTTTACAGATAGAGCAGTTGCAATCAGATGCTTCGTGTTTGCCAACGGCGACACGGAAGCGGACAGCTCCGCAGTGACAGCCGCCAAAGTAGGTAACAAGTGTTGTGTCCATGTGTGCTAGAAGAGCGATCGAATAAATGAACTTACCATTTAAATGATAAAGCTGGTTTCTTCCCCAAGAGCCGCTTGCCAACTGCGGACATCATAGTATAAGTCTTCGAGGGAAATACTGTACAGCGCTTCGGCAAGTTTTTTGTGCAATCGGTTCCATAAACTGAATGTTACCCAGTCCTCTGCTTGCGTCGCGTCGGGAAAATGTCGAGGTAAAGGTTCAATAGTTTCACCTACAGCCTCTAAGATTTGTCCTAAAGAGATTTGAGCTGGCTGGCGGGCTAATTGATATCCTCCTTGGGAGCCCCGAACAGATTGGACTAAACCGGCTCGTCGCATTTCAATCAGCAATTTTTCTAGATACGGAGCCGGTAACTCCTGTCGCTTCGCTATCGATTTCACCGATGTCGGGCCAAAGCGAGGTTGCAAACTTAGATCCAGTAATGCTTTGACACTGTAGTGTCCGCGTGTGGTTAACTTCATAGGATTTTAAGAGCGGGGCAAATATTCAGCTAGCTGATAGCTGATAGCTTATGCTACCGAGTTTAGAGATTGCTCGCACCGGCTGCAGCTACTCCTCAAGAAAGACTGCAGGTTGTTAAAAATATTTAGATAATAGTGGTTAACAATTGAGCCGATCGGTGTAATATGGTTTTACGACCAGCTATAAAGCTAAAGTTTCTTGGTTAAACCAAAAACCAACCGAGAAAAAATCCGTACACCAGTTGAATATTTCAGGACTCAGTAAATGGCTAAAAAGAAAAATATCGAACCCCTTGAAGGCGAAGATCTGATCAAAAAGGTCAAAGAGCTAGAGAACCTTACCAAGGAAGAAAAAGCTAGAGCCTGTGGCTACTACACCATTACCAAGAACGGCGTAGAACGGGTCAACATGATGAAATTCCTGAATGCGCTGATTGATGCAGAAGGCATTCAGCTAGACGGGAAGCAAAACGGCAATGGACGCGGCGGACGTTCTGCCAGCTATCGGATTAGCGTTCAATCTAACGGCAACTTACTGATTGGAGCTGCCTACACCAAACAGATGGAACTCCAGCCAGGAGATGAATTTGAAATCTCTCTGGGACGCAAGCACATTCACCTGCGCCAAATTGATCGAGAAGAAGAAGTAGCCTAGGCCTTTACCACTTGCTTTGACTTCTTGCTTGAACAGGTTGGTTTGACTTCAAGCATTGACTGCAAGCAGAGAATTGGCTCTGAAATCTTTCTGTGAGCCTAAAACAGTATGGCTTCTATAGATGGCAATGGCTCGACAAAAGCCACTGCCACTACTTTATATTTTCCGAGAATACCTATTCTCGCCCCTCGCTATATCCGTTTGGAGAAGCGGGGGATTTTCTGCGTAGCTGTTAAAGAGATGTTCTGCAGCCGATTGTGTACGGGATTTAACGGATGTAATTGATGGAGGTTCGATGGATGGATGTTCGGCAGCCAATTGTGTACGGGATTTAACGGATGTAATTGATGAACCGAAGAGGTTTGAAGGAAAAATTAGGTTTGGTTGAGCTAGGAAACCCACCAAAGCAAGAAAATGGCAGAGGTATTCTCAGCTAACAGTGCGTCATACCAGTTGAAAAAAAGAATGCAACTGTAGCGAAGCTCGAAAGCACGAGCTTGATCATTCATTCCCAATTATTTAACCTAAAATCTAAAATCTAAAATCTAAAATTTTATGTGTCTGTGTGGGATGTGTTTTGAGGGCAAGGAAGCAGCCTCGATCGCCCATAAGTGAAATTAAGAGCTGGAACAGTTAAAGTGTTAGGGAGCAATTAGTCATCAGCCTATGCCGTTGCCCCGATTCGCGAGCAAAACTTCTCAACACCAAACAAAAATCTCCCTGCGTCACCTTCTAGTGGCCTCTTTTGTGCTGCAAATCGTCGCAGCAGTCGGGATTGTCGGGTATCTGTCATTTCGCAACGGAGACAAAGCAGTCGAAGAGCTCGCCGAGAAATTGATCGCGGAGACGGGGAAGAGAGTTGAAGAAAAGCTGATTTCTTTTCTCGAACATACCCAGTGGGTAAATCAACTTAACGCTGAAGCGATCGAGCGCGGTGAATTAAACTTACAGTTAGAAAAGCCACAGCCTCGGGGAGAGAAGTTCCTCTGGCAGCAAATGCGATCGTTTAAAAGCATTCAATGGATATCCTTCGGTGCTCAAAAATCAGGAGAATATCTCGGCATTTGGCGCCACCCCACGGATAACAGCTTGCAAATTGTCGAGGCGAACAAGTCTACCAACTTTCAGAACATATACTACGCTACAGACGGCAGAGGCACTCGCACCGCTAAATTAAAGGCAGAACCCGGAACCTACGATGCCCGTCTCCGCCCCTGGTACAAAGAAGCTGTTGCAGCTAACAAACCCATTTGGACGAGTATTTATCCAGGTTTTACTTCCGGGACTGTTTTTATTGCTGCCAGCCAACCGATTCGCGATCGAAATGGTAAATTGCTGGGAGTTAGTGCCGTAGACTTTTCGCTCTCGGGGCTTGAGCAATATCTCCATCGCATCAAGCTTAGCAAAACAGGCCAAATTTTCGCGATCGAACGATCGGGCTTGCTGGTTGCCAGTTCGAGTCAAGAATCACCCTTTAGAAAGATGCTGAGAAAGCAGGAACCTGAACGGCTGAATGTTTTAGAGAGCCAAACTCCTGTCATTCGCACCGCAGCTAAATATTTGTACGAACACTTCGGGGGCTTTGGCAACATTAAGCAGCGACAGCAACTGAAATTTAGCCGAGACGGGCAGGAATATTTTGTGGAAGTGCTGCCCTTTTCTGATGGTTACGGTTTGAACTGGCTGATTGCGATCGCAGTTCCCAAATCCGATTTCCTGGGGCAAATTAACAAAAATACGCGCACTACAATTTTACTTTGTTGGGGGGCGCTACTGCTATCGACAATTGCCGGAGTGCTGACAGCTAGGTGGGTAACGCTGCCGCTGCGACGACTTAACGAAGCAGCTAAAGATATCGCCGCCAGAAAGTTCGATCACGCTGTTAATGTCAGTAGGCTTGATGAAGTCGGCGAATTAGCCGAGTCTTTCAACGAGATGGCAGCTCAACTGAAAAAGTCTTTTCAAGCTTTGGCAGCAAGTGAAGAAAAATTTGCCCAACTGGTAGAAAATTTGCCTGTTGGAGTCTCGGCGATGACTCCGGGCGGCGCAGTTATGTTCATGAATTCGGCGGGAGAGCAAATATTGGGCAGGGGAGAAATGCCCGATGCTACCGCAACAGAGCTAGCAGAAGCTTATCAAATTTATATAACAGGTACTAATCAACTGTACCCGGTTGAGCAAATGCCGTTTGTGCGGGCGTTGAGTGGCTTGGAGGTGATTGCCGAAGATATGGATATTCGCCGAGACGGGAAAAATATTCGTTTGGAAGTGCGAGCGCTGCCGGTGTTTGACGGTGCAGGGAATATCCTTTATGTTCTTACTGTTTTTAAAGATATTACGGCTCGCAAACACGCAGAGCAAATATTGGCTGACTACAACCGTACTCTGGAAATTGAAGTAGTCGATCGCACGATCGAGCTAGCCTCGATCAATGCCCGCTTGCAGCTCGAAATTGAGGAGCGCAAGCAAGCTGAAAAAATTATCCGTCAAGAGCGCGACTTTAACTTAAAGATTATCGAAAATTCTCCGATTTTTTTTGTAGCGATCGACTCTGAGGGTAAAATCCTGCTGGCGAATAACAGTATGCTGGAAGCTGTGGGCTATACTGCCACAGAAGTTGCAGGCAAAGATTACTTAGCTACATTTGTACCCCCAAGCGATCGAGCCGGATTACATTCGATTTTTACGGGTGTAACAGCGCGGGAGCAAACCGTTAACGAACATCCCATTCTCACAAAGTGCGAGCGCACTTTGTTAGTCGAGTGGTACGGTACGCCCGTTTTGGATGAAAATGGCAATTTTGACTTTCTTTTTGGATTTGGGATTGATATTGGCGATCGTAAACAAGCACAATTAGCCTTGCAAAAAAGCGAAGCTCTGTTTCACAAATTAGCCAACACTGTTCCCGGAGAACTTTACATATTTGTGCAGCATTCCGACGGCTCAGTCAAGATGGAATATATGAGTCCGCTGTGCCGAGAAATTCAAGAATTAGAGCCGGAGGAAATCCAGAACAACTTTGCTTTATTCTACGAACAAATACACCCGGACGATCGATCCAGTCACTTCGAGGCAATTGTCAAAAGTGCCACTGATCTAGAACTATTTTCCCACGAGTGGCGGATTGTGACAGCATCGGGAAAACTCAAATGGCTGCAAGGTTATTCTCGACCAGAATTGCGCGAAAATGGAGATATTGTCTGGCACGGCATAATCATTGATACGAGCGATCGCAAACAAGCAGAACAAGAACTCAAACAAGCCAAAGAAGCCGCAGAAGTTGCCAACAAAACTAAAAGCATCTTTCTCGCCAACATGAGCCACGAATTGCGAACCCCCCTCAACGCCATTCTCGGCTTCGCTCAATTAATGGAACCTAGCGCTAATTTAACTTTGCCGGAAAAAGAAAATATCACAATTATTCGCCGCAGCGGAGAGCACCTGCTTCAGGTGATCAATCAAATCTTAGACTTATCTAAAATTGAAGCTGGGCGCATGACACTCAACGCCAAAATTTTTGACTTGTACCGCTTGCTGGTGGACGTGCAAAATATGTTTCAGATTCCGGTGAAAAATAAAAAACTGCAATTAATTATTGACTGCTATTCCGATGTTCCCCAATACGTGCAAACTGATGATGTTAAGTTGCGACAAGTGCTAATTAATCTATTAGATAATGCGGTTAAATTTACCCAATCTGGTTCAGTTTTAGTCACAGTAAGGCAAAAGCAATCAGGAATAATTAAGCCTACAACAAACAATTTTTTTAATAGTGGGGAACCTGAAAAAACAGTTTTTGTTGGCTTTGAAATAGCCGATACAGGAGTTGGTATTTCCCCGGAAAAATTAGAAAGCATATTTGAATTATTGGTGCAAACTTCATCAGAAAAAAAAGTTCAAACAGGTACGGGCTTAGGATTAAACATCAGCCGCGAGTTCATAAAATTAATGGGCGGCGACATTACTGTAGAGAGCGAAGTGGGACAGGGTACAGTCTTCAAGTTTGACATTCAAGTTGTTACCGCAGCGGGTGCTGGTGAAGTCATCAATAAATATGTTGAAGTCTATGATTTATCGCAAAGTTCAAGTATGGTACAAGAAAAAATATCTGATAGTGCTGCAATATTTACGCTGGACTCCAAGCCGAAAGTTTCCCCAGAATGGACGAGCAATCTAAAACAGGCAGTCCGTGAGGCTGACTTCGACTTGATTGCCACAACTATTGAGGAAATCGGCAGCGATAATGATGTTTTTGCGGAAGTTCTGATGAATCATCTATATAATTTTGATTATCAAAAAATACTAGATTTGATTGATGAAATTGAGCGGTAGGGGGCGCCGAAGATTAACTTGTACAGCCTTTCTCAGTAACAGTGCGGTACGGTTGAGAATTGTCAGGTAATCAGTAGACAAGAGTGCCTAATTTTTTGATTGATAGACAAACCGCAGATTAAGGCAGATGAACACAGATTAACGCAGATAATTTTAATATCTGCAGGCTATTGGCAATCTTATATGGAATTGCTTGCCCGCGTACCTCACGAAAGTTGAGAAAGGCTATATAATAATTATCATTCTTGATTGGCAGCTAATAATTTAGGAATGAGAATTAAATAACTTCCACAAGTTTGTGGGATGGGCGGGACGCCCATCCCACAATAACAATTAAAATTGTAAGTTATTTAATTCGCGCTCCTTAGTCAGTCCTGGACGCAACAACATACCTCAAAAAATCTTTAACTATTGTGACAGTTGCGTCCACGACTATTTGTGTTTAACTGTGATTTTTGTGAAGCTATTGTTAACCCCCCCGATCGCCCTTTTGGTAAGGGGAAATCGAGGGGGTTAATTGTTATTTGTCAAGTATCTGAGGGTATCAAGCGGGGTCTGCTTGAGCTCGTTTTTGTAGCAAGCGGGCAATTTCAGCTTTTTCTACAAGTCCCACGAGGACGCCGTTTTCGCGAATCACGGGGAGCTCTTGGACTTTGAGTGTTTCCAGAAGGGTGACGACTTCGAGGAGGGATAATTCTGGTTTGACTGTGGTGGTAAATTCGATCGGCTTCAGGAGTTCTTTCACCAAAACTTGGGGCCAGGTTCCGGTAGGAATGGTTTTGAGGTCGTCAAGGTCGATCGCACCTACCAATTGTCCCGCATCATCGGTAACTAAGAACCGACGCCAGGTATGAGCGCTACCGATAACGTAGTTGTTGGCAAATTCTCTGAGGGACAAGTCTTGGGAGACGATCGGGCTTTCGGTAGTCAAAGCATCGGCGGCTGTCAGCCCTGCGAGTTCATTTTGGACTGTGGCATATTGTGCAGATTGACCAGCATTTTGCAGCAAGAACCAACCGATTACTAAATTCCAAATATTGCCGAAGATGCCTGTAGCAATAGCGATCCAACCAATTATTTGACCGACACGGCTAGCAAAGATTACGCCTTTATAAGGGTTGCCGGTAATCTTCCAGACGATCGCTTTGAGGATGTTGCCGCCGTCGAGGGGCAAACCGGGAATTAAGTTAAATAAGGCTAAAACTAAGTTGATGGAAGCTAAAAGTCCGACGATGGCCGCTGCGGGGCCTGTGAGACCGGCGCCGATGCCGATCGCAGTTAACAAACCGGACAAAAATAAGCTGACCAACGGGCCTGCAATGGCTACCCAAAATGCTTCGGCTGGCGTTTTCGATTCTCTTTCCAAATTAGCCAGCCCGCCAAACAGAAATAGCGAAATTGATTTCACGCCAATTCCCTGTTTGATGGCCACCCAACTGTGTCCTAATTCGTGGGCTAAGACGGAAGCAAATAACAGCAGCGCTGTGAATAATCCTAGCAGCCAGGGCGCTACGGGGCCTAATGCGGGAAACAAGCCAGCTAGTGCGCCGCCGTATTGCCAAGTTACTAAACCCAGAACTAGAAACCAAGATACGTTGACATAAAAGGGAATTCCAAACAGGTTGCCGACGCGAAATGTACCGTTCATAATTGGCTACCTCTGATATTATGGTCGAGAAGTTTTTTTCTCTGTTTCCTTATAGTAACGAAACGTAACGGCGATGTTAATGCTTCAATTAGGGTGTTATCCGTCTGTGGAGGTTCGGTTTGCGGAATAATCACCGCCAACTGCGGTTGGGCCCGCCAGGGGTTAAAAATCCTTATCTCAAAACGGAAGTTCTCGCTATGAGGCTTGAGGAGGATATTTATTTTAGTTTTCTGTTTTAGTTTTCAATGGGTTTTAACTCACATCTTGCACCTCTGTCATGAACAGGCTTTCCGGCCTGTTCCACAACAGATGAATTTTCTTTCTTGTGGGGAGTAGGGGTTGGGCATCCTGCCCGTCATGAACAGGCTTTCCGGCCTGTTCCACAACAGATGAATTTTCTTTCTTGTGGGGTGGGCTTCTAGCCCGCCCATAAAAGCCTGATTGAGAATGGTGCAACCTATGAGTTTCAAGCAGATTTAGCTATAATTACTTACCATAAGAATAGTTTTGGTGCTAATAATTATGTCAGAATCCTTTTTGCTCGGTCGCCTGCTGCTGCAATTCAACAGCGAAGCGAGCGATATTATTACAGACTTATCGGCTGTGGCTTTCACTCCCGACGGTCATTTGTGGCTGGGTTCCGATGAAACGACTTCGCTCGAATGTTTGTCGCCTGTATCGCCTCATGTTTTTGGAGAACATCAAAAATTTGCGATCGCGGATTTTATCGATTTATCGGGAGACGACGAAATCGATATTGAAGGAATTGATTTCAGCAGCAATTACCTTTGGTTGGTCGGTTCTCACAGCACAAAACGTAAAAAACCTAAAGGTAAAGACTCCGAAGACGATCTCGAAAGATTAGCAACAATTAAGACAGAGGTCAACCGCTATTTGCTAGCAAAAGTCCCTGTGAAAGACGGGATTTTGTACAAGTCAATTTCCCATCCTGAAAATCCCCAAATTCAATTGACAGCGGGATGCCTTCAGCGGACAGAAACGGGCAATCTTCTCACAGATGCGCTCCAAGATGACCGCCATCTCGGCTTGTATTTTTCTGTGCCAATTCCGAGCAAAGAAAATGGCTTCGATATTGAGGGTTTTGCGGTGCGGGGGGAGAGCATTTTTCTCGGTTTGCGGGGGCCGGTGCTGCGCGGTTGGGCAATAATTTTAGAAATAGAAGTTGAAGAGACAGAACCTGGAGTTTTAAGGCTTAAGGAAATTGGGGAAGCAGGGAAATTGTACAAAAAACATTTTGTCGATTTGAACGGTTTGGGTGTGCGAGAATTGTGTTTTAATGGGGAAGATTTAATTGTTTTAGCCGGGCCGACGATGACTTTATCTGGGGCGATGAGGGTTTTTCGGTTAAGGGGAATTTTAGGGCGAGCGGGCGACAGTATTACTGGGCAAGGTGGGGGAGATTTGGAGGTATTGTTTGACTTGCCTTTTCAGGTTGGTACGGACAATGCTGAGGGGTTGAGTTTGTTTCCCTATTTGGGGGAGGAGAATTCGTTGTTAGTGGTTTACGATTCGCCGGCTGCGAGTAGAATGGTTGGAGAAAATGCGATTTTTGCGGATATTTTTAGATTAGGTTCGTAGTGAGAAATTCAGTCCTCAGAACTAGGGACTTGCATTCCTGACTGCGAACCGAAATTTGGTTAATTGTCGATCGCATCTTCACCCAGCGGCCTGCTGTAGCGCTTTAATTCATCAATCAATCGAGTATCGTTAGAAGCGGTTCTCGCCCCTGCTTCGGCCGCCCAGCGCTTCAAATCTTCAATTTGCGATCGCGCGATCGCAGCTAATGGTACTGTATCCTCGATCGACCTCAAAACATCCTCCGTCGTCAAATCTCGGCGCTGCCCGTTCACAAAAGTGCCAAACGCCCGGTACAATCCATCAATTACAACTTGCTCAATTTCCGCACCGCTAAAATCCTTAGCAGACTTCGCCAAAACCTCCAAATCAAACTCGCGCAATCTAGTTGGCCGCAAACGCTGCAAATGCACCTTAAAAATATCTTGCCGTTCCGATTCTGAGGGCAAATTCAAAAAGAAAATCTCATCAAACCTGCCCTTTCTCAGCAACTCCGCCGGCAAAATCCGCACGTTATTTGCAGTTGCGACAATAAACACCGGGCTGGTTTTTTCCTGCATCCAAGTAATCAAACTGCCGAATACCCGCCGCGAAGTTCCCGAATCGCCGTCGCCGCCGCTGATAATGTTGCCGAAGGCTTTATCTATTTCATCTATCCACAAAACGCAAGGGGCGATCGCCTCTGCTAATTGTATCATTTGCCTGACGCGGCTTTCGCTTTCCCCGACCACGCCGCCGAACAATCTGCCAGTATCCAAACGCAACAGTGGCAAACGCCATTCGCAAGCAATAGTTTTGGCAGATAAAGATTTGCCTGTTCCTTGAATTCCTACTAACAAAACGCCTTTAGGATTGGGTATACCGTAGCGGCGCGCCTCGTCAGTAAAAGCATCTTGCCGCATCTTTACCCACTGTTTCAAATTCTCCAATCCTCCCACATTTTTTAGGGATTCTTTGGAGTTAAAAAACTCCAAAATTCCTGTTTGCCGAATTGCTTGCTGTTTTTCCTCCAAAACTCCGTCAATATCCGACTCGTTAATTTGCTGTTTGGCGGCCAAAGCTTTAGCCAAAACCCGCCCGATTCTAGCGCGGCTCAAACCCTGACAAGCTTTAACCAACTGTTCCCTTGCTAAACCGCTAACTTGCAACTGTTGCGGCTTTTCCACAACGTGGGAAATTAAACTGTCGATTTCTTGGACGTTGGGCAAAGGAAAATCAATTACTGTTACTTCTTCTTTCAATTCTTCGGGCAGTTCTAGGGCGTGAGAAGTGAGGACGATTGTTTTTTTGCTGCGCTTCAATTCTCGCGTTAAATTCCGCAATTCTCGCACTACCGCCGCGCTTTTTTCGCTGTATGGATATTTCAAAATAGGGTGCAAATCCCGCAGTACAAATATGGTATATTCTTCGACAGCGGTCTTGCCGATGCGATCGAGCGCTGCCATTACCGAACCTTTCCCAGAACCGTTATCCTCCCAGCCGCGCACGAGATCCCAGAACAATACTCGGCGCGCGGGTGTTACTTGCAGCGCTACTTGGGCGATTACAGCTTCGACTGGTTCCTCTTCTGCGCCGACAATGTACAGCAGCGAATAGCGGGCGCGAATCATCAAATCTAGTCGCTTAATGAGTGCCTCGAAAGGGTTATTTTGACTGCCCTTGACGGCATCAAATTCTTGGAATTTGGGGTAATTTTCGGTCATTTTATTTGATATTTTAGAGTGAAATTAAACTTTATTATTATTTTTTCAGTACGGACTTTAGTCTTTAAAAAAATTTTTAACCTAACTAAAGGTTTTCACTAAGGACTTGAGTCCTTAACAACTATTTAACCTGACTAAAGTCCGTACTGCAAACGTTAAAATTATAACAGAATAGTACGCAATTGACTACTTAGCAACTTTTCGAGCTTGTTTCACCATGTCAATAAGAGTGTGGTGAGCATCTTCGGCGTCTGTTAAAGTGCGATCGAACTCAACTCTGACTGGCACTGTTTCGTCATTGACTTGAGCCGTTAAATCCATGCCGTTGGCATCAATCGCGAGCATTTGAGCCGATGTCGCCTCCGGTTTGTTGCCGTAGGCTTGAGCGTACAAGACTACGGCGCTAGCGTGGTCTTCGTTCATGTGAGTGCAGATGCGATCGCTGATTTCAGTGGAAAACTGGTCTGACATGGGGATTCCTTATATGCAATACTGCGATCGATTGTACTGCGATTTGTCGCAACGGAGAGCTTCGTGGCGAATAGAATTCGCGTCTACACAAACAAAGTCCGCCTTCGCGGACTCAAAGAAAAGCAAATTCGGTGTAGGGTGTGTACTGCGCACCAAAAAAATCAGGTGTAGTGCGCATAATAATCAGGTATAATGTGCGCATTATGCACCTACAAATTAATATATTTTTTGTTAAAAAAATATATTATGCCATGAAAAACTCTATTGCCTATATCGAATTGCTCAAAGCATTTCCTCCGCGACCCGTAACTGCGGAGTCAGAATTAATCGCAACTCAAAAAACCATTGACTCTCCATTAGACAAAGGCGAACTAACTCCTGACGAACGCGACTACTTAAACGTACTCGGAACCCTGGTTTATGAATACGAGCAAACTTTAGAACCTATTCCTGACATTTACGGGATAGAACTGTTAAAAGCTTTGATAGAAGAATTCAACCTCAGACAAAAAGACCTCGTTCCTATTTTCAAAACAGAGTCTATTATCTCTGATATTCTGCACGAAAAGCGTCAACTTACAACTGAACACATACAAAAACTTGCTGAATTTTTCTGTGTCTCACCGGCTGCATTTTTTCCACTGCATCCAGCATCCAAGGATTCCCAACGAATAGAATTAGCGTCTACACAAACATAGAATTCCCAGATAATACGGCGGTTGAAACCGCGTCTATGCAAACGAATTATGCCTCCGCAGAATGAAGAAAATAACGTCATTTTAGCCTCTAACTCTTCAACCCGCTCTTCTAGGGTTTTGTTTGTATAGACGCGAATTATATTCGCCCAGTTCTAAAGGTGCGCATTGCGCACCCTACGAATGATTAAATACGAATCATTCAAATTACAAAAACCATCTAACTAAAAAATTTGTCGTCAAATGGCAATTCATCAAACAGCGAATCAATCTCAGTCTCATGGAAAGTCTCAGACTTCGCTACTTGCAGCTTGCTTGAATGCAGCTTAGCTACTGGTAAATTAGGAGAATTTTCTACAGCAGCAGGGGGCGATTTTTCCAACTTAATTATCGGCAATTCCCCGCCATTTTCGCCATTTTTGCTCGTTTGATTCCACATCATCATTCCCAGCAAACCGTCAACCAAACCGCCGCCGCTACCGTTACCGCTAACCGCAACATCCGGCACAACTCGCACGTTGCGATCGCCTATAATTTGCATTAACTGCAAAGCCGTATAACCGGAACCTCCCAAAGCTACAACACCCGCGCGGTAAGCTTCAGCTTGAGCATTTCCCTTCACCCGAATCGACTCAGCTTCGCCTTGAGCTTGTTTCACCTGAGAATTGGCTTTCAACTCAGAAATCTTCACGCCTTGTTCGGATTTCACCATCTCTTGCTGAATCTCAGCCAAAGCAGTTTCCCGCACCAATTGTTGCCGCTGAGTTTGTGCTAATTGCTGCACCTCATAAGTCTTGCACTGTTCCTCAGCAATTTTGCGATCTGTTTGAGTTTGCATCAACTCTGCAGGCGGCAAAATATCCCCGATCAAAGTATCAATTGCCTGCACGTCGTAGGTACGCAAAGCTGCTTTGATATACTCGGCGGCTTCGGCTTGCCTGCCGCTTCTTGCGGAGAGAAAATCTAATACAGAATAAGCTTGAGCCGAATTGCGGAAATAATTCCCAATTGTCGGCTGCAAAACGTGGTCTACTAAATTCTGCATCGAACCGACGCGGGAGATAACTTTCGGAGCATCCAAAGCGCCGACGTGAATAATCTGAGCTACTTCTAAATCAAAGGCGAAACCGTCTTGAGAACGCACGGTTAAAGACGAAAGTTTAGAATCGTAACTGTGCCTTTCTGTTTTGCCAGACCAATTCAATACTATATTAGTAGTCGGCACTAACTCTACTTTCAAAATGCGAGTATTCAGCGGATGTTTCCCCGGATAAAGAGGAGTTACCCACACGCCTTTATTGCCGACATTTACTAAATTTCCGTGAGTGAAAGCAGCGCCACTAACATCTTCTGAGGTTTTGCCGACATAGGAAATAACCGCGCCGACATAGCCGATCGGGATTTCGGTCATCGCCACTTGGTCAACCCCGACAAACCAAGGATTTAAGTTCCAGGAACCGGAAAGCAAAACCTGTTCCTGCAAACCGCGCCGCCCGCCGGCGGTGATAAATTTTTGCGCGTTTTGGAAGTTGTCGTGATTGGGAATAATCGGGCCGGCAATTTCGCCATCTTGAATGGGAACGCCGTCATAAGTTGTGACAATTCCCACTTTATCGGGAGCAATTTTGTACAGCTTCAACTGTTCGGCTGTCATCCCGTGTTTGGTAGCGTTTGCTGCTGTGATTACTGTAAATAATGCCGTATTAATTCGATAGCTACCGCCCGTCAATATGCCGAGTTGCCTGCCTTTTTCGCCGCCTTCTTTGAGAAATTTGCGAGCATCTTGAAAATTGTCGCATTCTGTGATTTTTCCGAGGATGCGCTGTGGCGGATTCGACTCGCCGCCTGCTGCGATAACTAAGCCTATTTCGCCTTGGGGAACGATTGTTAAAGATTCTTTGCGGACGTTGTATTGCAAAGGCCAATAACCCCAGTGCCAACCGGGCGGCAATGTATCAGCTTGGTATCCAGCTTCACCGTTTAAGGCAATTAAATCTCCTGGGGGCAAAGATTTGCCGTTGAAGCTAAACTTTTTACTGACAATGCCAACTTCCCGATCGCCAATTACGACTAATCCACCAAAAAATAATGGCAGGACTAGAATGATTATCATACTGCCGATCGCGATCGGGATAAATCCGCCCGGCCCTAGCTGCATTGTCTGCACGGGAACAGTGGTACGCAACTGCCCTAGCTGCCAGCTAGAATCAGGTTTTACGGCTTGCTGGGTCGAGGTTTGATTAACGGGGGGGATATTGCTAGTAGCTAATACCGGCGAGGGTTTCAAACTGGTTGTTACACTAAGGGCTAAAGATGCCGAAATGGCGGCTGCTAACTGTTTTAAAACGCGGGCTTTGACTTGAGATTTGGGCAAAAGTGAATAAAGCATTTTTTTCATAGGGATAATTTGTCCTATTAGCTCTACCTTAGCTCTGCTTTCAAGTTTTGACGTAAAACTTAAGGTCTTATTTTTCATTATTTGCAGTCATAATAGTCATATCAATCAGTAAAAATACTTACGGTCGAACTACAGGCTGACAATCCCCCGTTTTAATGCGGCAATCGCGGCCTGCGTGCGATCGCTAACTCCCATTTTGCTCAAAATATTGTTGATGTGAAACTTGACGGTGCTTTCGCTGATGTGGAGAACTTTACTAATCTCGCTGTTGCTTTTACCTGCGACGATCAGGCGAATGACTTCTAATTCGCGATCGCTCAATTCAGGGCCACTCAGGCGATCGGCTAACTTAACACCCACTGCCAGCGGAATATACTTTTTACCCTCAAAAACCGTCCGAATTGCTGCTAAAAGCTCCTCTGGTTCCGCATCCTTCAGCAGATAGCCCTTTGCACCAGCTTGCAATCCGCGATAGATGTTTTCATCGCCGTCATAAGTCGTCAGCACCACAATCCGGGCGCTGGGAAACTCCGCACAAATCGCAGCAATAGCGGCGACTCCATCCATCACCGGCATCCGCCAATCCATCAGCGTTACATCGGGCTGATGTTGGCGAAACATTGCCACAGCTTCTTGCCCGTTGCTTGCTTGCGCCACAACTTTAACATCTGATTCCTGCTCCAGCAGCGCCACTAAACCTTGCCGCACAATATAATGATCGTCGGCAATTAAAACGCGAATAATATCTGATTGGTTAATCATGTTTCCCTGTTAATTTTATCAAAAAAAACTGAAAATCTAACTACAAATTTACTATGTATGGTGCGAAATGTGCACCTTACTTTACTGGCGATTAACTGAAACTATAACTTCTGTTCCGTTTCCGGGGCTGCTGTTTACAATTAGTTGCGCGTTAATGCGATCGGCGCGTTCTTTCATTCCCAATAAACCAAAGCCCTTACTAAAACAGATACTTTCCGTATCAAATCCCTCTCCGTTGTCTTGCACCCGCAAAAGGAACTTGGATGTTTCGTAAACCAACTCAATTTTGATCGTTGTAGCTTTGGCATATTTGAAAGCATTTGTTAATGCTTCCTGCCCGATTCGCAACAGGTTATTTTCTATTTCTAATGGTAGGGAATAGGCTGTGCCAACCACTTCAAAAATAGTGCGCGTATCAGTATCTGATGACAGTTGTTTAGCAATTTGGTTTAGAGCGCTATACAAGTCGCCATCTTCTAACAGTTGCGGGCGCAAAGATTCTACGGATCGCCGCGCTTCAGCAAGTCCAGAGCGAGCCAATTCGCAGACTGTTTTCATGTGTGTTTGTGCTTGTTCTGGATTCGCTAATATTACCCGTTCTGCGGCTCCCAAATGTATGATGATGCCTGCAAAAGTTTGCGCTAAAGTGTCGTGAATTTCCCGCGCCATGCGGTTGCGCTCTTCTAAAATATTTTGGTCTATGAGTTGTTGAGACATCCTTTTCAGACGTAATTGGTTTTCGACGCGGACTAAAACTTCTTGTTGTTGAAAAGGTTTTGTAATGTAGTCTATTCCGCCCACAGAGAAGGCTTTTACCTTATCGAAAATTTCTTGCAAAGCGCTGATAAAAATTATTGGAATATCTTGAGTTTTCGGAGTAGCTTTGAGCTGAGCGCAGACTTCATAGCCATCCATGTGAGGCATCATAATATCGAGTAAAATTAAGTCTGGTAAGTTGGCATTGATAAAGTTTAGAGCTAATTTCCCACTGGGAGCTAGGTGAACTTTATATCCGGCGGCTGATAGTATCCCGCTTAAAAGTTTTAAATTCTCAGGACAATCATCAATAACTAAAATACTTTCTTCGCTGGTAAAACTGAGGTTTTTGTTCATGTCTCATCCCTCAATGTGTGTATTAAATTTAGCAACTGTTCGTACTGAAAGTTTTTAATGCAAGCTGCGCTCGCCCTCGCTAAGGGCTGATTGATTTCGCGAATTTGATTGATGACTGTTTGCATCTGTTCCAAATCGAGATTGCTAATGGCTTGCTGGAGATTGGCTACTAACTCAGGAGGCAGTTCAGAAAAAGCGGTTTTTGTCAATACATTTACTTCATTTTCTGTGAAACTGGCCGCAGCATTTAGTTCTTCAAAAACGAATTGTACTCCGATATGTTTGTGGAGAACATCAAATATGTTTGCTTCTCTAAATGGTTTGCGAACAAAATCATCGCACCCGGTAGAAAGGATAACGGCTTTCTCTTCCTCAAAACTACTTGCTGTTATGGCAATAATTGCTGTCTGGGGTAGGCACGGGGGCACTACCCCTACAAAATCATCGTTTTCCGTAGGGGCAATCCCCCTGTGGTTGCCCTCTTTAATTTGTTTGGTTGCTTCATAACCATCCATCACCGGCATCCGCATATCCATAAAGATTAAGTGCGGTGAATATTGCTCCCACTTTTCTATTGCTTCCATCCCATTTTTGGCTTCGTAAACTTCAAAACCGATCGCAGAAAGCAGTTTAACTAGCAGTTGACGGTTGTCAAAAGCGTCGTCTGCAACGAGAATTCGATAGCGGGGTTGATTGGGTGCGATCGCCATAACTCGTCTGGTTGGCTGTTCCCGTTGGCGATCGGCCTTTTCAACTGCATTAACTTTAATGTCAAATTTGAATATAGTACCGCCTCCAGCACAAGAACTGACTGTCATTTCACCTCCCATTAACTGCACAAAAGAACGTGCGATCGTTAAACCTAATCCTGTTCCTTGTTGCGATTCTTCCCCTGTTTTAGTTTGAACAAAAGCTTCAAATAGCTTGTCTAACTCACTAACATCAATTCCCGCTCCCGTGTCTTCAACCTCAAAGTAGATTTTATGAGCAAGCTCATGATTTTTAATTTTCACATAAATGCCGCCTTTGGACGTGAATTTAATGGCGTTAGAAAGCAGGTTAATCAAGATTTGGCGCAATTTTATTTCATCAGTTTGCACATATTGGGGAACGTCTGGCATCCGCTCTACTAATAACTGCAATCCCTTATTTTGTGCAGGAAGTTGGAACATATTTTTGATGTCGTCCAGCAGGCGGTGGAGGTCAAAATTGGTCTCGTTGAGAGTCGTGCGTCCCGCTTCTATTTTGGACAAATCTAATACTTGGTTAATCAGTTCGAGCAAATGTTCTCCGCTGCGGGTGATAATACTCAGGTGTTCTTGCTGTTCCTGCAATAGGTTATAACCGCGATTCATTAATTGGGAAAATCCGAGAATTGCATTGAGGGGAGTCCGCAATTCGTGGCTCATATTTGCGAGGAATGTACTTTTTGCTCGGTTGGCTTCTTGTGCGGCGTCTTCGGCTCGTTGTCGCTCGATGATTTCTCGCTGGAGTTCAAGAGTGCGATCGCTCACTTGCTGTTCTAAAGTGCGGTTGTAATCAGCTAAAACTTTTTCTGCTTGTTTGCGATCGGTGATGTCTTGAAATGTGGCGATCGCATAATTAATTTTGCCAGTTTCATCCACAATTGGTGTGCTGGAAACTTCCAAGGAAACAATCTTATCAGGTCGGTGGAACTCTATATCATCTACTTTGACAGTTTCACCCGCCAAAGAACGCACGATTGGCATTTGTGCGGTGGGATATAACTCGTTAGTTCCTGCTAAATAAGCTTGACCGATTTCGGCAAATTGAGCGGCATTTAATTCGGGTATATAATTGATGCCGCTGAGTTGGGAAGCTGTGGGATTTGCGTAGGAAATTTGTCCGGCGCTGTCAATTACTGTTACTCCAATCGGCATAGCGTCGATAAATTGAGTCAGTCGGTTTTCGCGTTCTTTTACTTCCGCATAAAGTTTAGCATTGGTAAGTGCGATCGCCGCTTGTCCCGATAACAATTGCAAAACTTCCAGGCGATCGGGAGTAAAAGCTTGGGCGGTGAGGTTATTTTCGAGATAAACAATAGCAGCCACTTGACCTTGATTCATCAAAGCGGCACACAAAATAGACTTAGGCTGACGTGCTTTGATGTAAGGGTCATTCGTAAACTTTCCTTCACGAGTCGCATCATTTAATACTAAATTTTCTTTGGTTCGGGCGACATAATTGATAATTGTTTCGGAAAGTTCCTGGCAATTTTCTACTGGTTCAGATTGCAACACTGTTATCTGTTCATCATTCATTACACCTTCAGCTTCAATCAGCAATCTTTCCTGGGTTTCTAAAATTAAATAGCCTTTTTGAGCTCCGACATTTTCAATCAAAATTTTCATCAATCTGGATAGTAATTTATCCTGTAAAATTTCGCCAGAAATGGCCTCGGAAGCTTTCATGACTGTAGCGATATCCAAGGAAGAACTAGAAGGGCTGCCCGTAGTTGATGTAGTGGTTGAAATGTTTTTCTTTGTAGGTAGATCGAGCGTAAATAATTGCGGATATCGCGTTTCTAAATCTTTAACTTTAGCCACGGCACCCCAGAGTTGATAGCAGTAACGAGCTTCCTGCATATAAGCTTTAGCTGTTAATTCTTTCCCTCTCGATAAATAGAACTTGGCGGCGAGTTCGTAAGCGAGGGCGGCTTCGTGGATGTACTCGTTTTCTTTGGCAAGGGAAATTGCGCGATCGTAATAGTCGATCGCCTGTGCATCTTTGCCAATAACCCGATATCGTTCTGCCTCCACTAGATTAAATTTGTGCAAGTGATTCATCGGGGCATGATGCGCCCATTTTTTCATTTTTTTCTGATTAGCAGTGACTTTTTTTAAACAGTGCTTTTGCTCGTCGAAAGAAGCATTAGAATAGAACGAAAGCTGAGCCAGCGACTCATAAAAATAACAGTATGATACTTGAAGAGTTCCAGCAGCACTCTCTACATACTGCATGGTGGAAGCTGCATTTGATACAGCTTCAGCATATTGCCCGAATAAATAACAGAGAATCATTTTATAAAAATGCAGGGCAAAAATCGAAGTGCGATCGTTAGCTTCAGTTAATAGTGATAGCGCAGTTCGCTCATCATAGGCTTCCCCAATTAAATAGCCGGGATTTTCCGACTTACCTAATAAATTAAAAACCGACTGCTCTAAAGGTTTAATCTGCCAAATAATCGGGTCATATTTTGATTGTTCTATTGCCTCGCCATAAGTAGCAATATCGCCTTCCAGCCCTGACAATTCAGCGCCGAAGAGGTACGAATAACCGCAGTAAGTTTGAGACGCACAAGCACGTTCTTCCACTTGTCCTGTTTCCAATCCGCTTTTGTAAGCCTCCAACAAAGATGGCAACGTTTCTTTAGCTGGCGCTTTCCAATGACGGATGAAGTCATTAAATGGAAGCAGGACTTTAGTTTTTAATTCTGGCTTGCCAAATTGATCCAACATCCTCAATGCTAGCTGACCAAATTTATAACCACCTTCAATATCTCCCACAACTCCGCACAAAATTAATCCATAAACTGCATAAGCATGGAGAGACTCAGGATAGTTGCCATACTTTACAGATAAAATCACCTGCTTAAACACAATTAAAGGCATGAGTTTAGGGGCCACGCCATAGGCGACAGTAGTCATAAATGACAAGATACGCAGTGCGGCTTGTTTAGAAGGATCGCTTCCTTGAGGTAGATTGGCTAAATCCTCAATGCGTTTCCCAGCTAGGGTTAACTTAACTTCCAGCAATCCGATTATGCTATCTAGATTGTTAGGCTTTGCGGGCAGTTTTACTCCCAACTGCCTCAGAATTTTTAGCCCCAGATTAATTGCCATATCTAGTTGATTTTGGGCAGCATGAGTACCCATTTTTACCTCGATCGTTTTGACGCTATCGAGCACTGTTTTAGCATTGGTTAGTACGAGGTTGCCTAAACTTTCCATCTGCTCAAAATCGCCCACTATGTAAGCTAGCTCTGCGGCTTCTTGATGCAGTTGCAAACTTAGCGGGTATTGCACCTGCCAAGCGTTTTCTGCCAGCAATTGTATCCCCGTTTGCAGATAGTTGAAAGCTGGCTGATAAGCTGCAGATGCCTTGGCTTTTTTGCCAGCAATCAGATTTAACTGAGCCAGTTCATCTTTGTCTTGCTGGCGATCGATTAATTCACTGCTGAAATTGAGTTGATTAACAATGTCAAATATTTTTTCTTCTCGTTTGTTAATGGGAATATTTTGCAGCAGCAGTTGTCCTATTTGTTTGTGGACTATCGGCTTATCCTGTTCATCAATCAGGGAATAAGCAGCTTGCTGAATTCTGTCATGAACAAACTTGTATTCTACGGATTGGCTACTGGGTAATCTTCCTGCAATTTCTAATTCCACATCTCCCCTATTCCCCAGCAACACTACTAAATTGTCAGCAACGGCTACGTACAAATCATCCGCCGTTTGTTGCACAGATTTTTCGCAAAGTGACGCTAGCGTTTTCAGCTCGAATTGATTGCCAATGCAGGCTGCTAGCTTTAAATTTTCCTGGGTATTCTGTGGTAGTTGTTTAATTTTACCAGCCATCAATTCGACAACATTATCAGTGAATCCCCTCGCTTGAATTTCCTCTAAATCCCACTGCCAACCCCCCTGTGTCCCCCCTTGGTGAGGCAGAGGAGTAAAGTCAAATTGTAATAGCCCTTCCGTATAAAGCGATTTGAGAAATTCATTCATAAAGAAAGGATTCCCGCCCGTTTTGAAAAACACTAACTCGCCAAGGGAGTTGACTCTTGCTTCCGGGCAATTCAGGGCATCGCCAATCAGTTGAGTAACCGTGGCTAAGTCCAAAGGGGACAGGGAAATGCGATCGACCTTTGCCCCTGTTTTGACAATCTCTTCAATTGTTAGCATTAACGGATGAGCCGCAGAAACTTCGTTATCCCGATAAGCCCCAATAAAAAACAGTCCGGCTGGCGAAGCATTCATCAGCAGTTGCATCAGTTTCAGAGATGCCCAGTCAGCCCACTGCAAATCATCGATAAATATTGTCAGAGGATGTTCGGGTTTGGTAAAAACTTGAATGAAGTTTTGAAACACAAAATTAAAGCGGTTTTCCGCTTCTGCCGCACCCAATTCTGGCGCCGCAGGTTGCTTGCCGATAATTAATTCAATTTCAGGAATTACGTCAATAATGACTTGACCATTGATTCCCAATGCGTCTAATAATTTTTCCCGCCATTCTTTGAGATTTGCTACGCTTTCTGCTAACAGTTGTTTGACTAAATCCTGAAAAGCATTGACAATGGCGCTGTAGGGAATGTTGCGCTGATATTGGTCAAATTTGCCGGAGATAAAATAACCGCGCTGTTGAGTAATAGGTTTGTATAATTCTTGCACCAAAGCTGATTTACCGATACCAGAATATCCCGAAATTAGCATCATTGAACTTGTGGCACAGGCATCTTTCCTGTGACTGCTGACTGTTTCAAAAGCTGTTAGTAAGCTATCAATTTCTTCCTCTCTGCCATAAAGTTTTTGCGGAATTTGAAAACGGTTAGAAATATCTTGACTCCCTAGGGGAAAAACTGATATGTTGTTATTGCTGTGCAGTTGATTTAAACATTGTTCTAAATCCGCTTTAATTCCGATCGCACTTTGATACCGCTCCTCAGCATTTTTCCCCATCAACTTCATCACAATATCGGAAACAATTTGCGGAATTTCGGGATTCACCTCACAGGGAGATAAGGGCTGTTTAGCGAGATGACTGTGTACTAATTCCAGCACATCATTGGTGTCAAAAGGCAATTTGTTGGTCAGCAGTTCGTAAAAGGTAGCCCCCAGGGAATAAAAATCCGTGCGGTAATCTAAACTTCTGTTCATTCGGCCGGTTTGTTCCGGCGACATATAAGCAAGAGTTCCCTCTAAAATGTTGGGATTTTTGATGGTGTAATTCTCGCGCGTTAACTGCGTGGAAATGCCAAAATCGATAATTTTGAGTTTTCCGTTAGCTGGATTGAAGACAATATTTGAAGGGTTAATGTCTTTGTGAATGATGTGGGCGCTGTGAATTTGTTGTAAACTTTCTGTAGTGGCGATCGCAATTCGTAACAATTCTTCAAGAGTAAATTTTTTCTGCTGCATCCAAATTTTCAAGGATTCGCCGCCAAAATCCTCGACAAACATCACCAGTGTATTTTGATATGGCTGCAAATCATAGGCTTTTATAGAACCACTCAGGTTCAGAGATTGTGTAATTTTATACTCTGTGCGATAGCGGGCGAGTTCTTGGGGTGTGGGATAATTTTCTTTGAGGATTTTAAGGACGACGGGGAGACAGTCGGGTTGTCGGAATGCTCGGTAAACCAGGGAGTTTGCGCTTTCGTAGACGAGCTCTGTGATTTCAACGCCGGGAAGAGTCAGCATATTCATACCGCTGTCAACTGTAGGGTCGAACATAGCATAAATATGCTCCTCACACAAGAGGTGCGTGAGCCGTCAGTCGATTTGAGATTTTAGATGTTAGATTTTAGAGTGGACTCCACATCTTAGATTTTAGATTTTAGAAGCCAAGACAGGCTTCCGAGTCAATACAGCCTGTTCGATAATATCAGCAGCGCGCTTGACTCTGCCCGATCGCCCGATCGCCTCTTGCAGCCCGATCGCCCTTTGTTTATACGACTCTTGGGTTAGCACTTTCACAATTGCCGATCGGACTTTAGAAACGATCAATCCTCCTATAATTAATACATTAGCTTGCCATCGTTATTATTAATTCCCAGTAATGTGACAGAAGAATGCCGATAATCACCGCTAGATGTGCGGCAATTGGCAGAAATTTGAGATCCATTAATACCGAAGTCTGTGCAAGTTCGGTTGAACGTACTTGCTTCCCCAATATTGCCTTGTACCAGTTGTCCATTTTTATTATGAACCCCTTGAATGGTAATGGAAGTGCGCTGATTAGTGCCATCTTTTTTGTCACAAGTTGCAGATAATTGAGCGCCATTGATTGAAAAATCCGTGCAACTGGTAGCAAAGGTACTTGCTTTTTGAGCATGGGTCGGCTGCTGAAAGATGGAGAACGATAGTACGATTGAAGCCGACACTCCAAACAATTTAATGAATTTCATGGTTTTTTTGTTGATTTACTATTTTTAGCGTAAGATAATAACCCTAAAAACCTTCTAGCTTTTAGTTGAGTATGAACTTAGCCAAATAGTCAGTTGGCGACTCAGCCTCTGTGAGGTAAAATCCTAAACTTTTGGCTGGATGTCGCCCTCAAATATAGGCTGTCATTGCTTATACAAGACTTACGGAGGTATGGAACGCAGGCTTTACTCATTGCACAGAAACGGAGTATTACCAGTCTATAGTTCCGTGGAATATTCGATACCTAACCAAAAGTTCAGGTAATCTCCTCAACTAAAGGTGAGTTAAAGCTCTGTTGTTTTTATAGGTTCAAAACTAAACTTGGAGCTAGCTACTTTAGCTGGGTAATTTCCTAAACTAAATTTACGCATAGGCCAGCACTAGCCTAGCTGGAAAAAACAAATAAGGAGTTACTTCCTTAACAATTCAATTAGGAGCAAATCTCATGTCTTTTGAATTTGAAAGCGTCAATCATTTTTTTCAAGAAGTCTCGCAAGATCCAGAACTCCAGCTACAGTTCCAATCGGTAACGGATCGGG
This sequence comes from Microcoleus sp. N9_A2, assembly GCF_036701775.1. Taxonomy (NCBI): domain Bacteria; kingdom Bacillati; phylum Cyanobacteriota; class Cyanophyceae; order Oscillatoriales; family Microcoleaceae; genus Microcoleus; species Microcoleus sp. N9_A2. Next base: position 206,354 of record NZ_JAUBRH010000001.1, read on the forward strand.
AAAGCTTAGTGAATAAAGCGGTAGCCCTGGGCAAAGAAAAAAGCTACAGTTTCTCCTCAACAGAGGTTTCTGAGTGGCTGGAGTCGGTGACTGCTCAGCATCAGAGCCAGTCAGATACTTCAGGCGAGTTGTCTGACAGTGAATTGGAGGCTGTTGCTGGCGCAGGAGTTATCGGAGCTGGTATAGGAGCAGTTCTAGGTGCTCTAGGTGGATTTCTCGGCGGTCTTTTCGCAGGAGAAGACCCCTTTAAGGAATCCGCAAAAGGAGCTATTTCTGGAGCTGTAGTCGGTGCGGCGACTCCAACACCGTAGGTAATCTTTGTCTTAATACAACACCGAAATCAAAAGGAGCAATCAGATGGACAGCACTAATCAGTTTTGCCAAGAAGTCGATCGAGATTCTGCCGTACAACAGCAACAGTCGCCAGCCAATCCTGTTGCTGAAGAATTGAACGATACGGAATTAGATGCGATCGCAGGCGGTTTTCTGTTCGATCAGCTTGGTTACTGGCTTTCAGACAGAGAGAATTTTAACTCAGTAGCAGGTAAAAAGGTTAGATAACAGCCAACTTTGCTAGGAGTTGGTTCGATCGCTTTTGGAAGCAAATTTCACTAATTATCGAAGGAGAAAACATCTGATGGAAAGCAACAATCGATTTTTGCAAGAAGTACCCTCCGAGTCGTCCGCAATCACAGCATCCGCACCGGATAACTCAACTAATCAAGAATTGAATGATACGGAATTAGATGCGATCGCAGGCGGTATCCGTACTATCACAGCCAGCGGTCCAAAGCCCGACTTTTTGTTGCGTATGGGTCCGGTCTTCCAAATAACTGAAGAAACGCTGTCCTATTTGGGACGGAAGATATGAGCTGCTTGTAACTAGAAGCGATCGCGCTTCTGCTGAGTTTAAACATCCAAGGAGAAAACATCTGATGGAAAGCAACAATCACTTTTTGCAAGAATTACCGTCCGAGTCGTCCAAACTCACAGCATCCGAATTGGGAAATTCAACCGATCGAGAATTGAACGACTTGGATCTCGAAGCGATCGCGGGTGGTCATTCTAATATGGCCGATCGCGCTCGGGCTGCCGGTATGCCTGTGGTCACAAGCAACAGTCCCCGACCTCATTTTAAAGGCCCCGCTATCAGTATGGAATTCTTTGAAGCATTAAGGAATTTCGATCGCGGATAGAAGAAATGAGTTGCTTGTAATGAGCCACTTGTAATTGCCAACTGTAACGCGATCGATGAGGCTAAAATTCGCAAAGCAATCGTATACTCTGCGATTGCTTTTTCGTTACTAAATGACAAATACAACAATCCAAATATACAGAAAATATGGATGCAATACAGCCACTATACCTGATGCAGCAAGCCCCCAACCTGGGTAACGGTACAATATTTAGCGTTGGCTTAGTTATCGCCTGCTTGCTATTGCTAATTTTGTTGTGGTTGCCAGATTTGCTAACAAAAGAATAACCAGTTTGCCAACGAGCAATGTACAGGATCTAACGGATGTAACTGAGATGTTGCATCATTTTTAATCAGGCTTTTATGAACGGGAAAGATGCCCGTTCCACACAGAGTGAATTTCTTGTGGAACGGGCATCTTTCCCGTTCTTGAAAATGGTTTTACCTTGAATCTCTACTCTATCTGTCGCGCCACTAATCGAGCAAACAATCCTCCCTGTTTTACCAATTCCTCAAAGGAACCGAATTCCACCAAACGGCCGGCTTCAAGCACATAAATGCGATCGGCATTGCGAATCGTACTCAGGCGGTGGGCGATGACTATTCGGGTAACATTTAACTTGTCTAAACTCTCAGTAACGATCGCCTGCGTGTGGTTGTCCAAAGCACTCGTAGCTTCATCCATCAGGATAACCTTTGGTTTGACAACCATCGCGCGGGCAATTAATAACCGCTGCCGCTGTCCTCCCGAAAGATTCGTGCCGCCCTCGCTGACAACCGTGTGCATTCCCATCGGCATTTGTTCGATATCGGCGGCTAAACCGGCCATTCTGGCGGCTTCCCAAGCTTCCTCCTGCGTTACCAGCGCCCCGCAGGTAATATTGTCAAACATCGAACCTGCATTAATTCTGCCGTTTTGCAGCACTACTCCTAACTGCCGCCGCACAGCTTGAACGTCGAGGCCTGCTAAATCTTGATTGTCGTAATAAACAGTCCCACTTTGTGCTATTTCAAATCCCAATAACAGCCGAAATAATGTTGATTTACCGCTACCAGACGGCCCGACGATCGCGATAAATTCCCCCGGTTGAATATTGATACTGACATCATCTAAAATTGGGGGGCCGTCCTCCCGGTAGCGGAAAGTTGCCCTATCGATCGTAATTTGGCCTTTCAAGCGGCCGGGATCGGCTTTTGTCGAGTCAGATTCCGGGATTCCCTGGACGATCGGTTTGGCTCGCTCCCACAGCGGTACAATGCCTAAAATATCAGTTACGGTATTGCTCAAATCTGTGACGCCAGAAAGAAAGGTTCCGAAGGCGGAGTTAAAAGCGAGAAATGTGCCCATGTTCAGTACGTCGCCTCCTGTTTGATGAGTTTGCATGAACTGAATTGCAAACCAAAACATCAGGATAGAACTTACTAATGGCAGCGCTTCGTTAAAAACAGAAACGCTGTCGTCAATTCGTTTAATTCCTGTTCTTAGCTTGATTTGCTGGCTGTATTTTTTCGCCCAAGCTGCAAACGCTCGCCCTTCTGCTGCAGCTACCCGCAGCTTTGATACTCCGTTGATCAGTTCTACTGTCAGCCCGTTAATGTCGCCTTCTCCTGTTTCCATCTTCCGCTCTTTTGGGATTAAGAGCAAGCTCGATGTGACTGTTACTATAACCGCGAGCAAAGTTAAACCAATTCCGACTAAAGCCAGCGGCAGGCTGTAAATAAACATCAGCCCCAAATTCAGCAGGGAAAATATCGCGCTCAAAAGTGTCCGCTGCGTCGCGCCGCTGAGTTGGGCGCGAATTTGATTAACTGCTAATAAGCGAGTCAGCAAGTCGCCAGAAGAATAGCTGCGAAAAAATGCCGGTTTTAATCTCAGCAATCGATCCCAAACTGCCGGCTGGAGAGTGCCGCTGGCAGCATTTTCGATCCGCAGCGTCATAATTGTTTGGGCCATGCTAAATACAGCCCGTCCGATCGCCGCAACTAACAGTACCAGCCCTAACTGCCACAGTAACAAACGATCGCTGTCAGGAATAGCATCATTGACCAAAATCGAGGTAGCTTGCGGCGTCACCATCCCCAGCAGCGTTCCCAATATCCCCAGCCCGAAAGCAACGATGATGTCTTTTTCGTAGCCCTTCGTTCCGAAGCGAAACAGTTCCGCAGCGTTGTGAAGCAATAGCGGCAGGGGCCGGTAAAACATGAGAGTTTCTGACGACAACTCTTGGGCGATTGCTTTAGTTACCCGTTTGCGAGTGCGATCGATCGGATCGAACAAAGTATAGCGAGATCCCTTACCGGGCAACAAAGCTACAGGTCGATTGTCGGACTTTGTATAAGCCAACAGCGGGCCGCAGTTCTGCCGCCACCAATCTCCAGCCAGCAGCACGCGGCGGGTGCGAAATTGGGACGATCGCGCGATCGCCTCCATCGGATCTTTCACTCGGCTGAAATCTTCCGAACCCGCCGGGGGATTGACGGTTATACTTTGTGCCTTACCTACAGCCCCAGCAGCGATTAACAGCGGTGTTCCTTCCTCAGACAAGGCAGTTTTCCGGGGATGCAAAACCTCGGTTAAATCTCCCAAAGCTGTCTGAGTTACTTGGCGGTTTAGCTGTTCGCGTTCCTGAAAGCGCCGAAATTCCTCTGCTTTTTGCTGGGAAACCAGCAAGTTCAAGCAGCAGCAAAAATACTCGTGCAGCAAAGCTAAACTCGCGCGCAGCCAGTCGGCATTTTCCACCTCTGCTGTTGAGAAAATTTGCACCTCAACTTCCCCGGATGCCACCAGCAGCATATTCCCAGCCAAAGGAAACGCTGGGGAAGCGGAATTTAACTTCAATTCCCCGACACTCGCATCGCCCGATCGCACCTGCACCCAGACAACTGTTCCCGGCGGCGATCGCAGCATTTGACCTTTTTGCAGCGATATCTGCTGCGAGGCTGCTACAACCTCAGTTTCTGGGGCAACTTTTTCCTCCGGGGCGTGAAGCGGATCTATGCCGTAGGGAATCACTCGTTCTCCCAAATGCTTTATCCACCCTTGCACCAGCGATCTCGTTTTGCTCTCACCAGCAGCAACTAAAGCGGCACAATCTGCGATCGCGATCGGTTCCAGTTCCGTTTCGGCGATCGCGATCGCCAGAATTCCCCACCCATCCCCCAGGGCAGCGCCGAACAAAGCCTCGCCTGCACCGACGCCGAACAGATAATGGCGGTTGCCCGCAGGCTTCTCACTTTGTATCTTGGCTGCAAAGACTGCGATCGCGCCCGATCGAACAATCCATACCTGATGCGGGTCATTCAGCAGCAGCGGTTCATTTCCTTTAATTCGATGCAGTTTCTTAACAGGATTTAGATCGAGCATAGCTAGTAATTGGTAATTAGTAATATCAAGTTGGGCAGGGGTTTAAAGCCTTGCCTCAAAGAAGACAGTGCGATCGAATCGATCGGGCTAATCCACAGATCCGCCGGGGATTAAAATCCCCGTCTCATAGCTAAAGTCGGTTAAAACCGACTGAATAGCTAAGACTCTATAGCCAACACTGAATAGCCCTATAAAACCATCGCTCATTTCAGTCCTCTTCAGAGGACTTTAGCTATTAGACAGGGAATTCATTCCCTGGCGGAATGTCGGGTTGGCTACTGTATTTCTGCTATTTATTGTTCGTTCCCAACCAAAAGAGCATAAGGCCCTCCCAGCTTTTGCAACTCCTCATGAGTGCCTCTCTGAACTACTTTCCCCCCTGCAAGCATAATAATTTCATCGCAATCTCGAATCGTGCTCAAGCGGTGAGCAACCACAATACAAGAAGTACCGCGACGCCTCAAATTGCGATCGATAATTAACTCAGTTTCAGCATCCAGAGCACTGGTTGCTTCATCCAGCACCAACACCGCTGGATTCCTCACTAATGCCCTGGCAATTTCCAAGCGCTGTCGCTGTCCGCCGCTCATATTTGTTCCCCCTTCATTGAGTTGAGCATCGTATCCTCCCGGCATATTCAAAATAAGTTCGTGAATTGCCACATCAATGCACGCTTGCACTAAATCTGCTTCTGGTACTGTCGGGTCCCAAAGCGTGAGATTTTCCCGAACAGTGCCGGCAAATAGAAATAGCTCTTGTTCGACCATTGCCAGCGAATTTGCTAGGATAGAACGCGGAATCAAATTGCGGGGAACCCCGTCAAATAAAATTTCGCCATTCATTGGTTCGTAAAGTCCGGTAACAAGTTTAGCAATAGTAGATTTGCCCGAACCGCTGCCCCCCACTAACGCTACCCGCTGACCAGGTTTTACGGTTAAGTTCAAGTTTTCAATTAGCGGCGCTTCCAAGCGGCTGTAGCCAAAACTGACACTCCGCAATTCAATACTTCCTTGCAGGTGAAAAGCATCTGGTGCGATCGCGCCGCGGTCGTTTCCACTATTAAAAGAATCGCGGTCTGCTTCTGGATCGATCGGGTTTTGTAAAACGTCATCAAGTCGGCTTAAATCGGCTTCTAATTCTTGCAATGTGCCGCCAAAATTGACCAGGTTGTTAACAGGTCCGAGGAATTGCTGAGTGAGACTTTGATAGGCAATTAACATCCCGATACTCAAACCGCCGTTCATCACCCGCAAGCCCCCAACAACTAAGATAGCAGTTGCGGCTAATGCCGTTAAAAATGCTGGTAATATTGACAATATTTGAGTGGGCAAAGCCAATTCTTGCTGGGCGTTGCTCATTTTGGCATAGTACCCGGCAAACTTAGAAAATAAATCGAATTCTAAACCGCTAGCTTTGACAGTTTCAATAGATTGAATGCCTGCGATTGCAGCACCGCCCACCTTACCTGTTTCCTGAGCTAATCTGGTGTTAGCATCGACGCGGCTGCGGGATAAAGATTGCAGTGCCAAAAAGTTTAATGCTGCAAAAACAGCGGCAACGCTGGTCAATACCCAGTCGTACATAACCATAATTATCGCATAGAAAACCATCATCACCGCGTCGATCGCAGTTGCAGCAAGTTTCCCCGATAAAATTTCAGCAACCTTGTCATTAACTTGGCAGCGGCTGCTAATTTCACCTGCAAACCGCTGCGCGTAAAATCCCACAGGCAAGCGCAAAGTATGCCAGAGAAACTGTCCCGACATCGAAATCGAAAGTTTGTTTGCCAGCCGCCGCAAATAGAAAAGCCGCATCCGCGCTAGCAGCCCTTGGACTGCCGCCGCAAACAGCATTCCCAATATTAAAGGTCGCAGCCACTCGTGACGGTTTTCGACCAGAATTTCATCTACAAAAATTTGGGTAAATGCCGCGCCAGCCAAACGGGGAACAGTCAGTAATAAACCAGCAATTAAACAAAATGCGATCGCCCAACGGGAACTTTGCAATCGGGAATCTAAAGCACTGGCAATACTCGGTTTCTTTCCACCCTTTTTAAACTCAGGCCCAGGCTCAAAAGTCAAAACAACGCCAGTATAAGCAGACTTAAATTCTTCAAGGGAAACAGTCCTCGGCCCCGATGCGGGGTCGTTAAGGTAAACGCGCTTTTTCTTCATCCCCTCAACCACCAAAAAGTGATTGAAATTCCAAAAAATAATAAAAGGCGGCGGTACAATTTTCAATTCTTCAACAGTTTTTTTAAACCCTTTAGCATCTAAGCCGTAAATTCTGGCTGCTTTAAGGATATTAGAAGCTTTACTGCCATCGCGAGAAACGCCGCACTCGCTCCGCAATTGAGCTAACGGTACCGGGTGTTCGCAGTAATTTAAAATAATTCCTAAAGCAGCAGCACCGCATTCTACTGCTTCCATTTGTAACAGTGTGGGAGTACGAACCCGCCTTAATTTGCGCGGCGTAAAAACTTTGTCAATCCAGGGAATTTTCATTGTTTATTAACGGGTAATTAGTAAATGAACAAGACTGACGCACCGGAACCTAGAAACTGGGTTTTTTTACGAAAATACTTCGTGAGGGCGAGCAGATTAGGTAAAAAACCCGGTTTCTGACTACCCATGCGTCAGTCCTGTTGTTAGTAAACTCCTGTCAAAGATCGAAAAATAGGAATCACGTAAGAAATCGGCGCTAACTGCCCGATTTGAACCCGAACTAGCGCAGTAGTACCGGGGGAAATCTTGAGAGGAGACCCGTTCGAGGAAGACCATTTGTAACCGCTGATAGTGTTCGGATCTTCCTGCAATTCCACAAAAACTTGCACGGGAGCACCGCCACCAGCGATGTTTTTCGAGATGCTGTCAGCCAAATTTTCATTGCCGATAATTGCCGACATATCTTGATTAGTAACGGGAAAAGGAGAAACTTGCGTTATTTTGCCGACAATGCCGCCGTAGCGCTCTCGCTTGACGACGCTAGGGGTAACTTGTACAGTCATTCCCGGTTTAATTTGCTTGCCGTCTCTGTCAGCAAAATAAACAAGACTGACCATTTTTTCGCGAGCATTTTGAGATTCAACTGTCCCGATCCTTGTACCGATGTTCAGCATTTGACCTGCAACGGCGCTAACTTCTAAAACGCGGCCGTCGTATTGGCTGGTAATTTTGCTGTCGGCGGTCAACTGATTCTGCAAGTGGGCAATCTTGCGTTTAACTTCCTGAATTTGATTTGTTTGGGCGATCGACTTTTCTAAATCTTGTTGAGCTAGTTTGACCGCTTGGGTTTCCATGTCTTTAATCTTAGTTTTGATTTCGTCAATTTTGTTCAGGTTTTGCAGGTAATCCCGTTCGGTGTTACTTTTCTGAACTTTAAGTTCTTGGAGATTGTTTTTAATTTCGTTAAGGCGGTTGAGATTTTGCAGGTAATCCCGTTCGGTATTGGTAGCTTCTACCTTGAGTTGCTGCCGGCTGTTTTTGATGTCGTCAATTTTATTGAGATTTTGCAGGAATTCGCGATCGCTATTGGTTTTCTGAACGTCGAGTTCCTTTAACTGCGTTTCAATATCCGCCAGTTGCGTCTGAGAGTCCGCGAATTCCTGTCTCGCTTGCAGCATTACATCCTCGCTAATCGCCCTCTCTTGTTCGTAAAGAACGCGGCGAGTTTCAAAGCGCTGCTGTAAAGTTTCCACCAAAGAAGTGATGTGCTGCTTTCGCTGCAAAAGACTGTCCCGTTTTTTGGCGATCGCGGCCAGAGTTTGCTGCCGCAATATCGGTGCAACTTGTTCCCGCCGCAAACTTTCTTCCAAACTTTGGCGTTTTTCTGCTAATGCTGTCAGAGTTTGCTGCCGCAGTACCGGCGCAATTTGTTCGCGGCGTAAACTTTCTTCCAAACTTTGGCGTTTTTGCTCTAATGCAGCCATACTTTGCTGGTGCAATATTGGTGCAACTGACTCCCTATTCAAGCTTTCTTGAAGGTCTTTTTGCTGCTGTTCGAGGGTTTTTAATTCGAGGGCAATCTGCTGTTTTTGCAGCTTATTAGTATCTTGTTTTTGCCCTTGCAGTTCAGCTAATTTCGCTTTTTCTTGCTCTAGCTGCTGCTTGAGGTCTAGTTTATCAATTCTGCCGATTTCCTGACCGCGTTTCACTGCATCTCCCGGCTTGATATTGAGCTTTACCAATTGACCGGAACTAGCAGCTTGAAATTGCACGACTCGGCGGGGCAGAAGCAACACGCCTTGACCGGAAACAGTCAGCGGAATTCGCCCGATCGCGCTCCAAACGCCCGCAGCAGCCACCAAACAGCCAATAGCAGTTAGCGGCAGCCACGATCGAGGACTGACCACCTGCATCATTTGGTCGAGGCGTTCCGGTGAAGATAAGCGATCGATCGCTTCGGTAGTGAAAAGTTTGTTTTGTTTTGCCTGCATCAGCTACTCCTTTCATAAAGTGCGATCGCGGCTGTCAGCAGGGGTGTATTTGAAGGGGAAATTCCTTGCAAGTTAATTGAGGCACAAACAATTTCCCAACAAACGTTCAAAGCTTCCGTGAAATTACTTGAATGTTCTCACTCCTGTTTGCAGCTTGCCTGTAAAATCACTTTACGACAATTAACCCTCGTAAGACCTAACTAACAGTAGAGTTTTCAGCTAACAAAAAGACCAGCTTATAGCCAGTCTTCAGACGGGGGAATGACCCGAACTTTCGGCTAGGTATCGCCCGCAGCCAGTGTCTACACATTGTAACCAGTTAAGCTAAAAACACTTTTGTCTATGGGTAGAATTACTCTTAGGTATCGAAGTAGCAACTTAAAATATGGTGCCATTTGTTCAACTAAGATCTTGCAACAATGTCAATAAAGATAAGGGAGGGCGGGTCTATTTTACCTGTCTGCAACCTTTAAGGCTACTCGCGAACCCGCCCCTACAGCTAATTGAGAATGGTGCAACATTTTAGTTCAAGGAGGTTGGAAGAAAAACTGTTCAGAACTTCGTTGATTAGGAGGAAAAGGAAAAGCAATTACCGATATTTGAGGTTTTTGCGATCGCTTGACTATTCCTCAATCCCGATTTTTGGGTTCAGCAAAATACTCAACTGGGTCTAAAGCTAATACTTTTTGTTCAGGTATAAAAAAATGATAAATCCCTCAAGAAATCATCTCTCAAGCAATCTGCTCAAATGGGATTTCTAATGCCTCCCTCTGCAAGTATATCTCCTATAGCAATCCTCGCTCGCATCATTTGTGAATTTCTTACTTTCTCCCCGCGGGATCGGGGAGGGTTGGGGTGGGGTAAAAAATTATGATTCCTGCAAGGATTGCTATATAGTTTGATTTTTGATCAGGTTACTGAACCAACCCTAGTGCAACAAAAGGTTCTCGTTTTGCTTGGTATTTCTCTAACTTATACGCAGTAAAACAGGGGCAAAAATCTTTGTTTCAAAAGCTTACTACACTGAATATGCTTTTTGTCAATTTGGGAAGTTTAGTGTAATTGGTGATTGGTAATTGTATGTTGGGTAGAAGGAAGGGAAACCCCACCTACAATTACTATTAACAGTCAAAGTCAAAAGTCCAAAGTTAACAGTCAACAATTAATTGTTAACTGTTGACTGTTAAACTGAATGCCGGTGCCGAACTCACGAGAAACTGCCGGAATGGCTGTTCATTCTCTCGACTTAGAACTTTTGGAGAGCTTACCCTCAAAAGGTTGAACTCCACTATTTGGATAGTTGTCATCGCTGGGGCTAAAAATCCGCACCGCTGCTTCCGAAACGTAACGCATCGCGTTTGCCAAAGATTTAGAAAGATTCATAGAATCTGCCTCTCTTGTCTGGGTTCTGATACTTTTAATATTACTCGGATTTTTGGGCTGTGGATGAGTTTAGCAATATTTATTTGAATTACTTATTGGTCTGCAACAATGAAGCAAGCTGAAGGTTTGAGACATTACACATTTTTGGACGATCGACCTTTTGCTGATAGATTTTTCCTGGCTCAACTCAAGCAGTCGCGATCGCCCTTCGACGCTCAGAAACCGGGTTTTCTAACTCTATTCAAAGGCTGCAAGGAAATATTTTCGCAAAAAACCCGGAACGCTTGAGTGTTTGTGCTTAATTCCTGAGTTTGTTAAATTCAGTATTTATATTGCTTTTACCATAATATTAATCGAAAAATCAACCTAAATCCGCTATTAAAGGGCATAATAAGCGAATTTTTTCGACAAATATCTGCAATCTTTATCAAAAATTTACAAAAAGATATGGTGTTTGTCACTATAATTAAAAAAAAGAAGTTTGTTCGGGGTTTTTCTTATGGAAACTGCGACAGAAAGCCTGCAGCTCACAGGTTTTGAAGAAATCTTAGAAGACCAGGAACTAACGGTTTCTTCAGCAGATTACAGCCTTTTGACCGATCTCTACCAGCTAACGATGTCCGCTTGTTACGTCGGGGAAGGGATCGACGGGCGGGCCGCGAGTTTTGAATTATTCGCGCGCAGGCTGCCAGAAGGTTTTGGCTACGCGATCGCGATGGGTTTGGCTCAAGTTATTGACTATCTGGAGAAATTTCGGTTTTCGCCGGCGCAAATTCAGGCTTTGCAGTCCACTGGGATTTTTGCTGGCGCAGGAGAGCGATTTTGGACTTTACTCGCCACAGCCCGCTTTACTGGCGATGTTTGGGCGGTGCCGGAGGGGACGGCGGTGTTTGCTAACGAGCCTCTGCTGCGAATTGAGGCTCCTCTGTGGCAGGCTCAGTTGGTGGAAACTTATTTGTTGAATGCCATAAATTATCAAACTTTGATTGCGACGCGGGCGGCCAGACTGCGGGATGCGGCGGGCCCGGAGGCTAAGTTGCTGGAATTCGGGACGCGCAGGGCTTTTGGGCCTCAAGCTGCTGTGTGGGCGGCTAGGGCTGCCCTGGCTGCGGGATTCGACGGAACTTCTAATGTTTTGGCTGCTTTGAAGTTGGGCCGCAAACCAGTCGGTACGATCGCCCATGCTTTGGTAATGGCTGTGGCTGCCCTCGAAGGTAGCGAGAATCAGGCGTTTGCAGCTTTTCACCGCTATTTTCCGGGGGCGCCGCTGCTGATCGATACTTATGATACTGTGGCGGCGGCGCGGATGTTGGCCGATCGAGTAAACAGTGGTGAAATGCAGTTGGAAGGCGTGCGGCTGGATTCCGGCGATTTGGCGGTGCTGTCTCGGGAAGTTCGATCGATCCTTCCGGGCGTTCCAATTTTTGCTAGCGGCGATTTGGACGATCGAGAAATTGCTAAATTAAAAAGCAGCGGCGCTTGCATTGACGGTTACGGTTTGGGAACCAAGTTGGTCAGCGGTTCCCCTGTCAACGGTGTTTATAAGTTGGTGGAAATTGACGGAATTCCGGTGATGAAAGAGGCAAGCGACAAGGTAACATATCCAGGAAGAAAGCAAATTTTTAGACATATTGAAAATGGGCAAATTCTCGGAGATTGTTTGGGATTGTCGGGAGAAACTATTCACAATTGCGATTCTTACCTACCATTAATGGAGTTGGTTGTCAAGGATGGCAAACGAGTCCAGAACCCGGAAAGTTTGGAGGAGATCGCCAAACGCACTGCTGCTTCTGTCGCCAGTCTTCGACCCGAAACTCGCCAACTTGACAACCCGATTTCGCCCTCAGTGGAAATTTCTACAGATTTGCAGAGTCTCACCCAAAAAACGAAAAAGAGTCAGTAGTCAGTAGTCAGTAGTCAACATTTAACAGTCAACAGTCAACAATTCCCAATTACCAATTACCGATTCCCTATGCAGAAGATTGCTCTTTTTGGAACCAGTGCCGATCCGCCCACAGCCGGACACAAAACTATCCTGAATTGGCTTTCCCAACATTTTGATTGGGTAGCAGTTTGGGCGTCGGACAATCCTTTTAAGTCGCACCAGACTTCTCTAGAACACCGATCGGCAATGCTGCTGTTAATGATTCAAGAAATTAATTCCCCCAGACACAATCTTTGCTTGCATCCAGAACTCAGCAGTCCGAGGACGGTGGAAACTGTGGAACAAGCAAGATTGCTGTGGCCGAATGCAGATTTGACGCTGGTAATAGGTTCGGACTTGGTGGGGCAATTGTCTCGCTGGTACAAATTTGAACAATTGTTAAAACAAGTGGAGTTGCTGATAGTACCACGACCCGGTTATCCGTCAGAGCAATTAGATTTGTGGCAGTTGAGGCGCATGGGTGCAGACGTGGCGATCGCATCTTTGAGTGCTCCCAATGTTTCTTCTACTTCCTATCGCGAAACAGGAGACACGGAAGCTCTGACTCCGACCATCGAAGATTACATCCATAGGGAGCATTTGTACGCATGGCAAGAGGCACAAAAAAGAGCGAGGGTTGCTCATTAGCTGACTTTAAAGTAGGAGTAGATAATGTTATTTTTTCCGTCGATACCGTGCAGAACCGCTTGTTGGTGCTGTTGGTAATGCGGCAAGACGAACCGTTTATCGATTCTTGGAGTCTTCCTGGTACTTTGGTGCGCCAGGGAGAGTCTCTTGAAAATGCGGCTTACCGGATTTTGTCTGAGAAAATTCGGGTAAAAAATTTGTATCTGGAGCAATTGTATACTTTCGGAGAACCGGGGCGCGATCCTCGGGAATTTACCAGGGGCGATCGTTATCTTTCGGTTAGTTATTTTGCTTTGGTTCGCTTTGAGGAAGCTGAGTTAATTGCTGGGAGTGTAGTCGCGGGTGTCGGGCACCGTGTCGGCGGCATTGCTTGGTATCCCGTGCAACAAGTTCCAAAGCTGGCCTTTGATCACACTCAAATTCTCGAATACGGATATCGGCGACTGCGTAACAAACTTGAATACAGCCCGGTAGCTTTTGAAGTTTTGCCGGAACTTTTTACTTTGAGCGATTTGTATCAACTTTATACAACTATTTTGGGGGAAAGTTTTTCTGATTATTCTAATTTTAGAGCTCGATTGTTGAAATTGGGTTTTTTGTGCGATACCGGTGTTAAGGTTTCGCGCAGGGCTGGCCGCCCTGCTAGTTTGTACCGCTTTGATGCCGCCGCTTTTGCTCCTTTCAAAAATAAGCCGTTGGTGTTTATCTAGCTGTTCCTTGGATGACATTTGGGGATCAATTTAGTAACATTAGAATAGAAGCTATTAAGGAGTGTAGACTATGAAAGACCCTGATGAATGCGCTAATATTCACGAAGTTCGGGAGGAAATTGATATCATCGATCGAGAAGTGATCGACGCTTTGAGCAAGAGATTTAAATACGTCGTCGCGGCAGCAAGGTTCAAAACGAGTGAAGCTGGCGTTAAAGCGCCCGATCGCTTTCATGCTATGTTACAGCAGCGGCGCGAGTGGGCTTTAGAATCAGGTTTGAATCCTGATGTGGTTGAAAATATTTACCGGGATTTGGTAAATTATTATATTGAGGAAGAGTTGAAACATTTCAAATCAGAGTAAGGTTTCTATACATTCAAATCTAGAACTATAGGAAAGTGAGTCCGCGCGGGCGGACTGTTAGCAATATTTATGAGGTGATTTGGTGATATGAAAATTGCGATCGCACAACTCAACCCTACGATTGGTGATATCTTTGGCAACTCCAACCTAATTCTGGAGGCTGCGAAAAAAGCTGAGGTTGAGGGCGCAAACTTATTGCTAACACCGGAGCTTTCCCTGATCGGTTATCCGCCGCGCGATTTGTTAATCAATCCGAGTTTCATTGCAGATGCAGGTGTACAGTTGGAGCAACTGGCGCAAGCTTTGCCACCGGAGTTAGCAGTCATAGCCGGCACTGCCTTACCTAATGCTAATGCTGTTAAACTCGGCGGAAAATCATTGTTTAATAGCGCTGTTTTGTTGCAAAATGGCGCCGTCAAACAAGTTTTTCATAAACGCTTGTTGCCTACTTATGATGTATTTGATGAAGATAGATATTTTGAACCGGGAGAAAACAGCAATTACTTTTCTATTGGCGAAGTCAAAATTGGCGTGACAATTTGTGAAGACTTGTGGAACAATGAGGAGTTTTGGGGTAAACGCAGTTACGCGGGCGATCCTGTTTCCGATTTGGCAAAATTGGGTGTAGATTTAGTGGTGAATTTGTCGGCATCGCCTTATTCTGCGGGGAAGCGGGGAGTGCGATCGGCGATGTTGCAGCACAGCGTCATCCGCTGCGGGATACCGATTGTTTACGCTAATCAGGTAGGGGGAAATGATGATATTATTTTTGATGGCAGCAGTTTTGCTCTGAATCGAAAGGGTGATTTGATTCAGGTATTAGCTTCTTTTGAAACGGATTTTGCGGTGCTGGAATATGACGAAAATAAACAAGATTTAGTTGGCAGCGGCGGGATCGGGGAAGATGCCCGATCCACAACTGATTTAAGTTTTCATCCTGCCGAGGGAGATGCCGAAATTTGGGCTGCTTTGGTTTTGGGAGTACGAGATTATGTCAGCAAGTGCGGTTTTTCTAAGGTTGTACTTGGTTTGAGTGGCGGGATAGATTCGGCTTTGGTGGCGACGATCGCCAGTTGCGCGATCGGGCCCGAAAATGTTCTAGGGGTGCTGATGCCTTCTCCTTATAGTTCAGATCATTCGGTTAATGATGCTTTGGAATTAGCCCGAAATCTGGGGATCGCGATCGAACTATTGCCGATCGGCGATTTGATGAAAACTTACGATCGCACTCTCGCCGATTTGTTTGTCAACACAACTTTCGGGATTGCTGAGGAAAATATTCAATCGCGGATTCGAGGCAATCTGTTGATGGCAATTTCTAATAAGTTCGGACATTTGCTGCTTTCGACTGGTAATAAGTCGGAAATGGCGGTGGGTTACTGCACTCTCTACGGCGATATGAATGGGGGATTGGCGGTGATTTCTGATGTCCCGAAAACTCGCGTTTATTCGCTTTGTCGGTGGCTGAATTCTGGCGGATATGTAGGGGCGGTGCCCCCGTGCCCGCCCTCTCCATACCCACCCCCGTGCCCGCCCCAGAGACAAGAAATTATTCCGGTTAATATTATTAGTAAAGCGCCGAGTGCTGAACTGAAACCGGGGCAAATTGACCAAGATTCTTTGCCGGATTACGATGTTTTGGATGACATCTTGCAGCGGTTGATAGAATATCACGAATCTGCCCAACAAATTGTCGCTGCAGGACACGATGAAGCGGTGGTTAAACGTGTAGTAAAATTAGTGAGGCAAGCGGAGTTTAAACGGCGACAAGCAGCCCCGGGTTTGAAAATTAGCGATCGAGCTTTTGGTACCGGTTGGCGGATGCCGATCGCCAAATCTTCATTTTATTAAACGCATCATTAAACGCAAAATGGTTAACATCGACGGTAGTTTCGGCTTCGATTTTCTCCTGGGAACTCTCAGCAACGATACGATTAGAGGATTTGCAGGTAATGATACTATTCAAGGTTTGGGCGGAAACGACCGAATTTTTGGCGATCGGGACAATGATTTGCTAGCAGGAAATGAAGGCGCTGATACGCTGTCTGGCGGTCAGGGAAGCGATACAATCTATGGAGGACAAGACTCCGATTGGATTTTTGGCGATCGGGGTAACGATTTGCTAATAGGCGGCGAAGGCGGGGATATCTTAACAGGAGGCGCGGGGGATGATTTATTTGTGATTGAAAGAACCTCCGCCGCATCTACTATTACTGAAGCCGATATAATTACAGATTTTGCCAACGGAAATGATAAAATTGTCTTGACAGAAGGCATGAAGTTTAGCGATTTAGATATTTCTCTTGCGGATAACCAAACTGTGATGAAAGATAAAAATTCTGGTAATTATTTAGGAGTAATTTTGGGAAACCCTAATCTGACAGAAACCAACTTTATATCGCTGTTTAGCGGGATAGATATGGGTCAACTTTTGCCAGTTTCTGTGAATACTATTGTGGGCGATCGCCCCCTGGGACTAGAAGTGGCAAAAACTCCCGAAGAACAAGCAATTGGCTTAATGTTTCGCACAGAATTGCCCGATGACAGGGGAATGTTTTTCCCGATCGCCCCCGCGCGAAACGTGCGTTTCTGGATGAGAAACGTGTCGATCGAGCTCGATATGATTTTTCTGCGCGAAGGCGTCGTGCAGGCGATAATTCCTAACGTACCGCCGTGTTTTAGCGACACCTGCCCCAACTACGGCCCGGATGTTCCCGTTGACGGAGTTATTGAACTCAGAGGCGGAAGGGCGGCCCAATTGGGACTCAAAGTTGGCGATCGGATTCCCAATTTACCCTAAAAGGTATATGATTTTATCGCAGCATTCAACATTTGTGCATCCAATGAATCCTATTGAATTAAAAATAATCCCCCATCAAACTCAAGACGGTTTAGCTTACCAACATTTGCGCTTGCGAATTACAACTCAAGACGGTATCATCACACCCGATGATTTACAAGGTTTGAAACTTCCTCCAGACGTTCAATTGAGTCAAGGAATTGTCATTGAAGGTAGAGGAGCAATTTGGCTGTACGGGTATTTAGTGCACGAATGTCATCCTGCGGCTTGGGTGGGATGTTACGATCCGCGATTAGGAGGTGCGGTGGTAGTAGCGACGCACAAGCACGAGGTATCTGTTGGACAGGTATTAAAATTGAGTTTACCAACTGATTAAGACTCTCCTAAGTTTTAGGTGATAATAAATAAAAATAAAACTTCCCGTGGTGGCGGCATCTTAGCTGCGTTAGCGACACGCTCACACTACTGTTTCCACCACAAATCCAGGAGAGTCGTGATTAAATTAGAGCGTTTTGGGTTGACGGGGTGACAACCCCGTCAGTGCTTTTTGTTCAATGAAGTTTTTCGCACCCACGTTCATCTGGGACGTGCGGGTTTTCCGAAAGTGACAATTGTCATATTTTACGCCGTGCTGGCAATTTCATACGGATTAGCTTTTCGGAGACAAATTCGCTCGACTCCCTATGCTTTACTGCTGAGTGGCGTTGGTTGGTTATTTGTTGCCTTTTTTGCAGAAGCGCTGCCGTTAAAAAACGAGATTGTTTCGAGCTTGCTGGAGGGAATACCGAAGCTGTTGAGCGGGATTAATATTGCACTTTTTTTTTGGTTTTTGTGCCAGGGTTTGATAGTGCGATCGCTCAATTTTTCTAACACGAAATCAACTCCCGAATGAAGTAAGACGAAGATTTACCGTTGGGTGGGGGCGGGTTTTTGAGATTGTCTATTTTTGGCAAATATTGTTTGTAAAACCCGCCCCTACATGATTGTATAATCGGTTAAAACAGAGATATTGCACCATTGTCAATTAGCCTTTTATGAACAGGCAAGATGCCTGTTCCACCAGAAAATTTATATTTTGTGGAACAGGCATCTTGCCTGTTGCTGACAATGGTGCAAGATATCAGTTAAAACAGAAAATATCGCTGCGCCATTGGCAAAACTGTTGCCGGTTCGCAAGTTAACAATTCCCCATCCGCCCTCACTTCATAGGTTTCTGGATCGACTTCCATCTGTGGCAAATAATCGTTGAGTTTCATATCTCTTTTACTAATTTGCCGCGTGCCCGAAACTGCTACAGTGGGCTTTTGCAAACCGAGCTGTGCGGCAATATCTCGATCGCGCGCCACCTGACTTACAAACGTCAAACAAGTCGCCCCAATAGCCCCCCCAAAACTGCCAAACATCGGCCGCATATGCACCGGCTGCGGCGTCGGAATGCTGGCATTAGCATCTCCCATCTGCCCGTAGGCGATCGCCCCTCCTTTAATTATCAACTCTGGTTTCACCCCAAAAAACGCCGGCCGCCACAAACACAAATCCGCCAACTTACCCTCTTCCACCGAACCGACATACTGACTAATTCCGTGAGTAATCGCCGGATTAATTGTATATTTCGCAATGTACCGCTTCGCCCGAAAATTGTCATTTTCTCCCCCTGTGGAACCGGCATCTTGCCCGTCCAAATTCCCTGTGGAACGGGCATCTTGCCCGTTCAAAATCCCCCTTTGCACCTTCATTTTATGCGCCGTTTGCCAAGTCCGAATAATCACTTCCCCAACCCTTCCCATCGCCTGCGAGTCAGAAGAAATCATACTAAACGCACCTAAATCGTGCAAAATATCCTCAGCAGCAATAGTTTCCCTTCTAATTCTCGACTCAGCAAAAGCCACATCTTCAGGAATCCCCCGATCTAAATGGTGACAAACCATCAACATATCTAAATGTTCTTCCAAAGTATTGACAGTGTAAGGGCGAGTCGGGTTAGTAGACGAAGGCAAAACATTAGCTTGGCCGCAGACTTTAATAATATCCGGTGCGTGTCCGCCGCCTGCACCTTCGGTGTGGTAAGTGTGGATTGCCCGATTTTTAAAAGCGGCAATTGTCGCTTCCACAAATCCCGCTTCATTGAGAGTGTCGGTGTGAATTGCAACTTGCACGTCGTACTCGTCAGCTACACTCAAACAATTGTCGATCGTCGATGGCGTAGTTCCCCAATCTTCGTGGAGTTTCAAACCCATTGCACCGGCGAATATTTGTTCGACTAATCCTTGAGGTTGGCTGCTATTTCCTTTACCTAAAAATCCCAAATTCACCGGAAAAGCGTCGGCTGCTTGCAGCATTCGGTACATATGCCAAGGGCCGGGAGTGCAAGTTGTGGCGTTTGTACCCGTTGCCGGGCCAGTGCCTCCTCCTATCATCGTGGTGATTCCAGAGGCGATCGCCACTTCTATTTGTTGCGGGCAAATAAAGTGAATGTGAGAGTCAATTCCCCCCGCCGTGAGAATCATTCCTTCACCCGCAATTACTTCAGTACCAGGCCCGATAATAATATCTACCCTATCTTGAATATAAGGATTTCCGGCTTTACCAATTTTGTAAATTTTGCCGTCTTTAATCCCGACATCTGCTTTAACAATTCCCCACCAATCCAATATTAAAGCATTAGTAATTACCGTGTCAACAGCACCGTCAGCATTAGAAATAGGCGATTGTCCCATGCCATCTCGGATGACTTTGCCACCGCCAAACTTAACTTCATCGCCGTAGGTTGTGAAGTCTTTTTCAACTTCTATGAATAATTCTGTATCGGCTAAACGCACGCGATCGCCCGTTGTCGGCCCGAAAGTTTCCGCGTAGGCGCGACGATCCATTCTGTAACTCATATTAATTAGCTCCTTACTTGATTTAATTTTGCCACAAACTGCTTAACCTGTTCTTCTGTTTTAAAGAATCCTTCAGCAATTAAACCAAAGGAATCATCTTGTTCTATTTCTTGATAGTTAGGTAACAAATCAGCAAACTCTTCTGCATCAATGTTTAAATAGTTGGAAATTCTATCTATGTATACCTTAACTTTTAGACCATCCCTAGGCGTGCTTTCAGTTAACAAAAGATTTAAGATAAGTTTGCCATTCCGACATCTTTCTCTCAATGCCAGACCTTTTGTTGTTGTATTTATCCAAAATATATCTGGTACAACTTCGTCATAAAGTAGTCTATAAACTTTTCCAACTTCCTTGTCATCTGCCATTTCAGATAATTGTTCTAGGGTCAAGTTGGGAGTTTTTTGGGATATATTTACAGGTTTTATTTCAGCCTCAATCAACATTTTTCTTGCTAGTAACTCTCTACCGCTTGAGTCACGGAAATACTGGAATGTTGCGACATTGATCCTCACACCATAAGTTTCTGACAAGTATTTAATAATTCTTTCAGAATTACTATCTATCTGTGCAGCTACAACTATAATGTTGTGCTGATAATTCAAAATATTAGGGAATTCTGAGCTAAATTTATCACAAAAAGCATCTTCTAAGTTACTGCCATTTTTAGTTAGTAAATAAGCATTGGCAATTTCTGTCAATCTCTCCTTTGACAAATCCTTAACCCATGAGGCGTAATCCAAGGCTTGTGCTGTTACTTCTCTTGATGTTTTGTCCTTCTTTAACTCAACAATGACTAAATCTCCGTTCCTATCTATACATAAAAGGTCAAGCTTTCCACCATAATCAGTAATCACTTGCCGACCAATTACCAAGAGATCGTCTGCTAGGATTGAAATATCATTATCTAACCAGGTTTCCAAACGCGATTCTAAGTCTAACTTAGATTCTGTAATTTCATTCAATTTATCCTTTGATATTTCCCACAATCTAATTTGATCTGACATATCGAATTATAATCCTACTAATTATTCTTTTTAAGCTCGGCAAACAAGTCTCACCCATCTAACTTACCGTTCACTTTCCCATTAAAGCCGTAGACTTCACGACTGCCGACAAACGCTACTAATTGCACTTCCCTTTCATCTCCGGGTTCAAATCGGACTGCTGTACCTGCGGGGATATCCAGCCGCATTCCTTTTGCTTGTTCTCGATTAAATGCTAAGGCTTCGTTCCCTTCATAAAAGTGATAGTGGGAACCGATTTGAATCGGTCTATCGCCCGTATTTGCGACTAGCAAGCGCACTGTTTCACGCCCTGCATTTAATTCAATTTCGCCTGTTGAAACAATCATTTCTCCCGGAATCATATCTATCTCCTGCGAGTTGTTGCGGTAGAATATTTAACGAATCGGATCGTGGACTGTAACCAACTTAGTACCGTCGGGAAAAGTCGCCTCAACCTGTACTTCGTGCACCATTTCCGGTATGCCTTCCATGACATCTTCCCGCGTCAGGAGAGTTGTCCCGTAGCTCATTAAATCTGCGACGGTGAGGCCGTCTCTAGCTCCTTCTAAAATCGCGGCGGAAATGTAGGCTAGTGCTTCTGGATAGTTTAATTTTAAGCCTCTTTGTTTCCGGCGCTCTGCTACCAGGGCGGCGGTGAAAATCAGCAGTTTGTCTTTTTCTTGGGGGGTGAGTTGCATTTTTATTCTGGTAAGGGCGATCGCATTATTTGATTATGATATCTTTTACGGTTGTTGGTGAATGATTTAACCGCAAAGGGCGCAGAGGGCGCTGAGTCAGAGAAGAGAGAGATGAATAATCTAGTTAGGAGGGCAACTATACATTGAAACTCAAATATCATCCTATTTTATCCAAACTCTGGGCAAACAGCAAGGGCGTTCTGAAAAAGATAAGCGCAGCAAGTGCCAAATGCTGACAAACCAGTCTCTAGCTTCGGTGGTGGATGAACCGCGATATCGGCACAGCAAACCGTTAGGAATACGAGTCACGCCGGTGGAATTACCCGGATAAATTGTTGCCTCAGATGGCAAATTTCGCACTTTTTCCACGAGTTCTTTGGTGACGGGTTCGCCTACCCAAGCGAGGGTGGCGACTACGGGTTTTCCTGCGAGGCCGTGAGGACTTTCGAGCATTTTTTCTCCACCTTTGAGCAATTGTCTGTCAATCCATAAAGGGCTGTTTTGTTGCCAGACTTCGGTATGCGATTGCCATTCTCCAGACAAGAATTTTTCGCCCCTAGCAGTGCGTCCAAATCTGGTAATTTCCCATAGCATAATGCTCGCTTGCGGTGCTAATTCTACCCGAAAATTTTGCCGATATATTGCGCCGTCAAAAACTATTGTTTCCTGTGGCAGCCATTCTAAATTAGCACCGGCTTCTAGTTTGATGTCGATATTTTGTTGTGATTCTAGTCCGCTGCTACGATAGATTTTACTAGCAGCGGCGCTGGTAATCAAGGCTTTGGCGTTGGGTTGGAGGTGAAAATGGCTGGAAAGTCGATCGCCCCCAACAACTCCCCCAGCCGTGTGCAAGATGACGCTGTGACAAACCTCTTTACCCTCTGGATAAAACGGACGCTGCACCTTTAGGGGCGCTTGCATTTGATTGTGAATGATTTGAGTTGCGCCGTCACGGTTGGCGTAGACTATATTGAGCTTGCCGTGCCATCCATTTATCTTATTTGCAGCTTGTTCAGTCGAGTTTTGAATCACAGATTTTTAGAGTTCAAGAATAGACATTATAAAAAATATAGTATTACTACCCGCTACCCAACATTCCGCCAGGGAATTAATTCCCTGGCTCACAGCTCAAGTCCTCTGAAAGAGGACTAAATAAATAGCATAACAGATTTTTTTAATGGTTTAATTAAAAAATATAAAATATTCTTTTCAGTCCTCTTCAGAGGACTTAAGCTATCTAGACAGGGAATTTATTCCCTGGCGGGCTATGACAAAAGATAACAATAATACAAGATAGCAGATTATACTAATTAATCAGGCCTTTAAAACTATCCTCCCATGCCAGCCACCCCCGAAAGCCTCCACAAATTCGTCGCCTACTGCCAACAAAACATTACAGGCGATGAAAAAGGACAAGCACAGGTATTTTTAGACCGCTTTTTTCAGGCATTCGGTCACGAGGGGACATTAGAAGCAGGCGCAACCTATGAACAACGCATCGAAAAAGCTAGCAAGAAAGGTCAAATGGGATTTGCTGATTTGGTATGGAAAAAGCACGTTTTGATTGAAATGAAAAAGCGGGGAGAAGACTTAACTAAAAGAGAGTATCGCGCCCAAACTGAGCGGTATTATCTGCGCCTAAAAAAAGACGATCGCCCTCGCTACGTGATGATGTGCAATTTTGATGAATTTCACATTTACGATTTTGACCTTCAGCCTGATGAACCTTTAGACATTATAGCATTAAAGCAATTGCCAGCGCGATCGCCCGCTTTTGCCTTTATGGAATCTGTCGTCCGTCGCCCGATATTTAAAAATAATCAAGTCGAGATTACAGAAAAAGCTGCTAGCAGGATGGGGATGTTGCTGGAAATGCTAATTGAGCGCGAAAAAGAGCGCAAATCTCCTAAATTTAATGAGCTTCAAGCCCAGCGATTTGTGTTGCAGTGCGTGTTAGCAATGTTTGCGGAAGATAGGGGACTTTTGCCACTAGGACTCTTTACTCGCTGCGTCAAAGATTGTCTGGAAGGGGCAAGTACCTACGATGTTTTAGGCGGCTTATTTCAAGCAATGAACCAGGATGGAGTCACGCCATCGGGACGTTATAAAGGTGTGGAATATTTTAATGGCGGCTTATTTTCAGAGATTCACCCCATAGAATTGCAACCGGGAGAGTTAAAAATATTAGAAGTTTGTGCCGAACAAAATTGGAGTAAAGTACGCCCTTCTATTTTCGGCAATATCTTTGAGGGGGCGTTGAAGAATGATAAAAAACAGCGACACGCACATGGCATTCACTTCACCTCTGAGGGAGACATTCGGCGGATTGTTTTACCAACGATTACTTATTACTGGGAGGAACGGATTCAAGCTGCAACTACAGTTAAGGAACTGCAAAAACTGCACCAGGAAATAGGTAGATATCGGGTACTAGATCCCGCCTGCGGTTCGGGAAATTTTCTCTATGTGGCATATCAGGAACTCAAGCAGATTGAAAAGTTATTGTTAGATAAGTTAAATGACTGTGAAGGTTCAAAAGTTTACCTTTCAGTAGTGACGCCGCAGCAATTTTATGGTATGGATATTAACTCGTTTGCGGTTGAGTTGGCGCGGGTGACGCTGATGATTGGCCGCAAGGTGGCGATTGATAATTTGGGATTGCAAGAACCTTCTTTGCCTTTGGATACTTTGGATCAAAATATTGTCTGTGCTGATGCTTTGTTTACTGAGTGGGTGAAGGCGGACGCGATTATCGGAAATCCGCCATTTTTAGGGGGAAAGCATATGAGAATGACACTGAATGACAAATATATTGACTGCGTATTTGAACGGTTTTCAGATGTCAAAGATTCTGTGGATTTTTGCTCTTATTGGTTTCGGATTGCTCATAATAATTTAGGCACTAATGGCCGGGCTGGTTTGGTGGCTACTAATTCAATCAGTCAAGGGAAAAACCGCGCTGCTGGTTTAGATTATATTGCTCAAAATGGCGGTTATATTTATGATGCTATTTCTACTCAACCTTGGTCGGGTGAAGCTAAAGTTCATGTAAGTATTGTTAATTGGAGCAAGTCAGAGCCGAAACGTTACAATTTAGATGGTCGCCCAGTTTTAAATATTAATTCTTCGCTGCAAGCTACGATTGATGTTTCTCAAGCTGCGAAATTGTTAGCTAATTCAAACAGATGCTTTCAAGGTGTAATCCCGGTTGGAAAAGGATTTATTGTTACTCACCAACAAGTTGAGAATTGGGTGAAAGCAGATGCTAAAAATCAAGAGGTTCTTAAACTATTTTCAATGGGTGCAAATTTAGCAAAAAATCCTAACGGTACGCCGGAACGCTGGATTATTGACTTTAATGATATGAACATTGAAGACGCGAGTGAATACCTGCTACCTTTTGAATACGTGAAAGCTAATGTAAAGCCTGAACGGGATGATAATCGGAGAGAATCAACTAAACTTAATTGGTGGAAATATGGGGAAAAGCGACCTGCAATGAGAAAGGCGATCGCACCGTTATCTCACTACTTTACTGTGCCGAGAGTTTCAAAATGGGCTGTCTTCATTCCCGCCCCCGTTAGCTGGCTGCCGGGAGACAAATCAGTAGTTGTTGCCTCTGATGATTTTTATGTGTTTGGCATTCTCTCATCTCAAGTACACCGGACTTGGATGCACGCTCAAAAATCAACTCTCAAAGCAGATATCGCTTACACCCACAATACCTGTTTTGAAACTTTCCCATTTCCCCAGACAGTAGCGAAGCAATTAGTAGAGCAAATTCGCGCAACTGCTGTCGAACTTCACGAATACCGCACTCAACAAATGTCATCAAAACAGTGGGGAATTACTCAGCTTTACAACAAGTTTTTTGCAGAACCAACCAGCCAACTTTATAAACTCCATGAAGCGCTCGATCGCCAATGTAATGCAGCTTACGGATTTACTGACAGCGACGATATCTTAGCAAAACTGCTGGAATTAAACCTAGAACTGGCAGAAAAAGAAAAACGGGGAGAACCCGTAGTTGGACCTTGTGTCCCCAACTGAGTAAAAATACTAATCGCAGTTATTATAAGTTTTGTAAATCTGCGTAAAATCACATAGATTGTTGATACAGATCACAAACATTCTCGCATAATAACAGAGATAATTAAGAAGGGATCGGCTAAATTGCGTCTGCTAGCAGCGAAAACAGCATTTATCTGGTGGACTTAAGACAAAAAATAGTTTCAATATTTTGTACGCAACCGACTGTCCGCCCCAAAATTACGCCAAAAGTTAAAAGCCAAAAAAACTGTCGGATCTCCCGATCGCATTTTTTCAGGAGTAAGAGCCGAAATATTATAAGTTTTAACCCAGGTTAAATGATACACCCATAAATTTCGGTTTTGGCTGTTTTTAAAACTTACAAAAAATTGTGCAGGATGTCAACAACTCCTGATTATTTTGGGAGGAACTTTAAATGTTATTATTTACCCACACTCAGCGCCAAGATAGTAAAGTAGAGTCAAATTGCTATCTTAAAAAAAACTTGCTCCCGCATTCATTTATTAATTTAAATTGGCTGAGGGAACGATTCAATCATTTGCGGATCGGTCAAAAAATTAGCTATGGCTATGCTTTAGCGATTGGCATAGCGATTTTTGGCACGGGTACGGGACTGAAAGTCGGAGACTACTTTCGCAAGCAAGCTTTAATTCAGGTAAATGTTGCTGGGCAACAGCAGCAACTGCTGCAAAATTTGCAAAATACCGTATTTGAAGCCCGATCGCACGCAGCGAGATTGCCGGCCGTTTTGGGAAACACGCTGTGGCTGCAATACGAGCACGATCGGTTTGTCCAGCAAATCAATCAGGCGAAAATCCTGATTTCAGAAATTGAATCTTTCGCACGAGAAAATCCCCAGGGATTACCAACAGAAGAGGCAGCATTACAGGCTATATTGAAGAGATCTGCCATCGTTATTGATTACTACGCTCAGCTAATTAAATTGCAGTTAAAAGAAGCGGAAGTTTGGAACTTGCCACCCAACAGAATCGAGTCCGCACAGCTACAAATGTTGAGGACTAGCAGCGGTCAAGAGGCGATCGTACTAGATAACTTTGCTCAGAGTTTAACCGAGCTAATTGCTGCAGTAGAAGTTCACAAACTGCAAGGAGTGGAAGCATTAGAAGAAACTGAAGGTTTGCGAAACCGAATTATTATCGGGAGTATGCTAATTTCAGCACTCATCGCCGTGTTACTTGCTCGCAAAACTAGCCGCGCGATCGCCCAACCCATCGAAACCGTCACTAATTTTGCTCAGCAAGTCACTCGCGAATCGAACTTCAACCTGCAAGTACCAGTCAAAACCGAAGACGAAATCGGAGTTTTAGCGGCCTCTTTCAATCAATTGATTCAGCGAGTTAGCGAGTATACACAAGAACTAAAACAAACTCAATCCCAATTAATTCAGACCGAAAAAATGTCATCTCTCGGTCAAATGGTTGCAGGGATAGCCCACGAAATCAATAATCCCGTCAACTTCATCGGTGGCAACATTGACTATGCCAAGCAATACATCGAAGATTTGACAGGTTTGGTAACTCTCTATCAACAATCCTATCCCAACCCACCAGATGCAATTTTAGAGCGCATCGAAGACATTGAACTCGAATTTCTCAGAGAAGATTTACCAAAAACCCTCTGTTCGATGAAAATGGGAGCCGATCGCATTCGCGAAATTGTCGTATCCATGCGGAATTTTTCGCGATCGGACGATGGAAAAATGAAATCAGCCGATATTCACGAAGGAATTGATAGCACCCTCGTCATTCTCAATCACCGACTCAAACAAGGTATTCAAGTTATTAAACAATACGGCAAGTTGCCTGCGGTTGAGTGCTATCCAGCCCAACTCAATCAAGTATTTATGAATATTATTAGTAATGCAATAGATGCGCTGGAGGAGGTGAAAAAGGAAGACAAAGGCTATTCGCCAACCATTTGGATTAGCACGGAAATTACAGCCGACAATACTGTCACCGTCAAGATTCGGGATAACGGGCCGGGAATTGCCTCCGCCAGTACCCAACAGATATTTGACCCATTTTTTACTACAAAGTCGATCGGCAAAGGCACTGGATTGGGATTGGCTATTTCCTATCAAATCCTTGCCAAGCATCACGGCAAAATTGAGGTAAATTCTCAAATAGGACAGGGCACGGAATTTGCGATTACTTTGCCAGTTGCTGCGTAATATAGGACGGGCTAGAAGCCCATCCCACAAATCTTGCAAGAATTACTACAAGCTGGCGCGCATCTAACTTGAAGAATCCTCTTTATTAAAACTATTGTGGGGTGGGCTTTGAGCATCGCCCGAAAAAAATAAAGTTAAATGCCGCAACAGCTTATTAACTCACAAAGGATAGAATTTGATGGGGGTGGAGGGACTTGAACCCACACGACCGTTTCGGGTCAACGGATTTTAAGTCCGTAGCGTCTACCATTCCGCCACACCCCCCTTTTGTCAAATTGCTGTGGATTTGATTCACTGACAGCAACAGCCTTTTATTCTACAGCCAAAACCCCAATTTACGCAACCCCTAATCAAAAAATTCCCAAAAGTCGCGCTGGATCTCCCCAAGCGGTACAATAGTTAACCAGCTAACGCAGCCTGTCAACTGACTTACCCGTGTTATTATTCCCCTAAAGCAAATCTATGTATATTACCTTACTGCTTTACGCCGTCTTGGCAGGAGCCTACCTCCTGGTAGTACCCGCGGCCACCTACGCTTACCTGAACAGCCGCTGGTACGTGGCTACCTCTTTTGAGCGTGGCTTCATGTACTTCTTGATGTTCTTCTTCTTCCCAGGTATGTTCCTCCTAGCTCCGTTTTTGAATTTTCGCCCCAAACGGCGGCAGATAGAAGCCTAAATGCGACGTATTGACGTAATTGGAATCAGTCTCGGCTTTTTTGTAGCGGGTGGCTTGGTCTACTTGCTACTGCAATTCGCCGGACTCGACAGCATGAATGCAGGCATTTGGAGTCAGTTATTTTTGGTTGCTGGCTTGATTGGCTGGCTGGTGACTTATTTATTTCGAGCGCTGACTCAAAGTATGACCTACAGCGAGCAACTGAAAGAGTACAAAGATGCTGTTTTGCAGAAGCAGCTAGATGCACTCACTCCTGAAGAATTAGCCAAACTTCAAGCGGAAATTGAGCAGGAAAAAGATAGTTAGTCAGTGGTTAGTTGTCAGTTGTCAGTTGTCAGTGGTTAGTGGTTATATCATGTCCGGTCGAGCGACCGCGATTTTTGTAGGGGCCCGTGAGCCAACAATACCTGCCAATAATTGACAATCTCAAAAACCCGCCCCGACCGGGATATTATGGTTAATCGATCGGACATGATATTAGTTGTTATTAGCTAATACCAACAACCAACTGCCAACAACCAACTGCCAACAACCAACTGCCAACAACCAACTGCCAACAACCAACTGCCAACAACCAACTGCCAACTGCCTAATGACTATTTCTAATTGTTTTGAAACGTTACGCAAGAACCACCAATGTGCATTGATTCCTTTTATTACTGCTGGCGACCCAGACTTGGAGACAACAGCTAAAGCACTGCAAATTTTGGATGATAACGGTGCAGATGCGATCGAGCTTGGGGTTCCCTATTCTGACCCGCTAGCTGACGGGCCGGTGATTCAAGCCGCTGCTACAAGGGCTCTACAGCGGGGAACGCGGTTAGATGCGGTGCTGGAAATGGTAGCGAAAGTTAGTCCGAATTTGCGATCGCCCATTATTCTCTTTACCTACTACAACCCGATTTTGTACCGAGGTATAGAAACCTTTTTGCAACAAATCAAAAGTGCCGGAGTTCAGGGATTGGTTGTCCCAGACTTGCCCTTAGAAGAAGCTGACAGTCTCATCCAACCTGCCAACAAATTAGGGATTGAACTAACATTATTAGTTGCTCCCACAAGTCCCAAAAGTCGCATAGAAGCGATCGCTCGGGAGTCTCAAGGATTTATTTACTTGGTCAGCGTGACGGGGGTTACGGGAGTACGCGAAGGCTTAGAAACGAGAGCAAAAGAGTTGCTGCAAGAACTCCGAAGCATCACCGACAAACCCATCGGCGTCGGGTTTGGTATATCGAAACCCGAACACGCTCGCCAAGTGAAAGAATGGGGTGCAGATGCTGTGATTGTTGGCAGTGCTTTTGTCAAACGCTTGGCAGAAGGTACTCCAGAACAGGGTTTAGAGGCGATCGGCGAATTCTGCAAAAGTCTCAAAACAGCGATTCAAAATGATTAGCAACTGTACAGATACTTTCAGCCATTAGACAGATGTGTGCGATCGGGATGTGCCGCCACAATTGCGATTAAAGACCTTGTTGTACTTGAGATAATACACCACCTTCCTTCTAGTTCCTGACTAGAAGGTTTTTTTTGATCCCAAAATGCAAAACGTTTCTACGCAGTGCCCGCACAGAGAACCAAACAGCTATGTAGGGAAACGACTTTGCCTTGTCCTGCGCGGGGTGCTGCGACTTTTAATAATTGGTAGAAGATTGAGGATTGTCCATTCCTTTTTCCTTTTTCCTTCTTCCTTTTTCCTTCTTCCTTCTTCCTTCTTCCTTCTGCTATAACTTAAGGAATGTAACTTGGGATAGATGAAAAGCTACGGTTTCTATTCGTATAGTAAAAAAAGTGTTTAAGTGCCTAATTTGGTAAGGCTAGCCATCTACAGAACCACCAGGCATTTGATCATCTCACAATAGAAAGGAGCATTTTTGTCAGGAACTCAGGGCTAAGTGCCACTGAGCTTGTAAGAAATTGCAAGCTGTTCTGACCAGACCCCCCGCATGGCGGAGACGTTATTTAGGTCACGACACCGGCGAATGCGACGCCAGTTTTCCGCTCTGTCATCTGCAATTAAACAGTTTTAAAGTCACTGAAACAGTGTTGCAGGTCTAACAAGCCTTTATAACCAGGTCGAGGCGAACATTACCCCGCAAGGGAGAAAGGAGACAACCATATCTCCATCGGAGGGGCAACCATACCTCTCCAACCCAGAAAGGGGATTCAAAGCGGTTGAAACCGCCGCGTCGTTTCCCTCTCAGGGCTCAAGCCACGCTTGTTTCCCACTTACCGAGCATTTTTATGAAGAGACTAACTGCATTTCTGAAAAAAATTCGAGCTGTACAAATTTTAACAGTGTTTCTGGCTGGCATTTTAGTATTAGTGAGTACGGCCTGCAGCCGCCCTGATGTGACGGCCGGAAACACTGATGCGATAGTAGGAAAAACTGATGTGAAGGTAGGAAAAACTGCCGACAAAATTAGAGAAGAAGTGCCTTCAGGGGCTGTAACTTCCGAATTCAAAGGCGGCATGAACGATTACAGCGATGTCGATCCTAGAAACAAAAAGATGACAACAACAGAAGCAAAAGCTCAGCTTCTCAAAGATCAAGCCCAGAAACGCATTGACACGAAATCTAGCAACAATGTAGGCGAAAATGTACGGCGGGTAGCGGATGACGCGCCTGACAAACTCGACCAAATTGGCCAAAAGGTGAAGGACGATGCTCGCACAGCCCAGCGCAAAGCTGATGACTTTGGCGACAAAACCAAACAAGGCTTTGCTAATCTTAAAGAAAACACTCGCGAAGGCTTGAAGGGAGCAAAAGATATTGTTAAAGAAGCTACCGAGGGAGCAAAAGAAAGAGTATCAGAGGGTACTGAGTCCCTGAGATACGGTACCAGCGGCGGCCAAGAAAATATCAATGATGCAGCGCGAGATGCACAATAGAACGCTGAAGATGCCTCGAACAAGGTTCGCTGGAAAGTGAATCGATATCTCGAAATAACTCAACGAGTGGCAGAAACAGTGGCAGACGCGATCAACTAATATCAAATAACGCTGTTTCCTTCTCGGGAAGCTAGATTCCGACAGGGGTTAAAACCCCTGTCGGAATCTAGGTAAAGTCCTGTGAAGACTACTGCCTATTACTATTTGATTTGGTTTTAACCCCTGGGAGGGCTATTAGCCTGGAAGTAGAGTGCAGGGGGGTTTCACCACAATCCAAATGCCCTGTCCTTTTCTAGGGGGGACTGGAATGCTACTGCTTTCACGACTGATTCTTTATAATTTATATAGATTGTATTTGGACTTTTTAAGGTATTAACTTTTTGACCGGCTTCGCGGAAATTTGGGCGATCGAGCTATATTAAATTCAATTTATGACCCATTGTATTTTTCAAGACATGATAAGGCGGTGTTTCTACGGTATTTCGCCTTCATTGAATCGCATTTGAGATTAACAGCAAAAACTTATACGTAAGTAAAAAGCTTTAATCGCGATCGCCAAAGTATAAAATGTTGTTCATTAACAGATAATTGGAATTTTCGATCGGGCGATCAAAAATTATGCGGTTTATGCCCTAAGATAGATACACTAAGTTTTGTCAAGCTAATGTCGGAGTTGAGGTCAGCCGATATGGACACAATAATAAATGTACTAGATTTGACTGCGGTAATGCCGGGATATCGCCCGATCGCGCAATTGTACACAGATTCTCGATCGGCTATCGATCGGTTCGTGCGCGACAAAGACCAACCACCCGCCGCTAAAATTCTCAAACCTACGTCCTTGTGGCGGAGGAGTTCCGGGACGCGGTGCTGCCAAAATCCCAAAAAGTTGCATTAGCGATCGTTAATTGGCTCGGTAGAAATAGTCCTCAACCGAACAGACATTCTCGACGAACTCGAACGCAGACCGATTATTTACAAATACATTAAACCTTCCAATCTTTCAATTAATCTTGACTGTTACCTGCCAGATGGAGGTGGATAAATTTTAACAAAAAGAGGCCACGGATTCGGGATATATTCCAGCCGTAATCCGTAGCCAATCGACAGGGGAAATGGAGGCAAACCTTATCTTGGGAATTGTGTTTTGATGCTAGTAACGATGATGCACGACTTTTATGATGCGCTGGCAGATTTGGCAATCTATGCAGATGCCGCACCGGCGGAGCGCCAACAAATCCTGAAGCGCGTTGGGGCTAGTCAGAAAAAACTCAAAGAATTCGCGCAGCATACGCCGATCAATTACCAACACAAGTTCGATCTGGTTGAAGCAGAATTGCTGGGCGTTATGGGACAGACAGCAGAAGCAATGGAACTTTATGATCGAGCTATTACCGGAGCTAAAGCTAACGAATATGTCAATGAAGAAGCTCTTGGCTGCGAACTCGCTGCTAAGTTTTACCTGTCATTAGGAAGAGAAAAAATTGCCCGACTCTACATGATAGATGCCTATGATTGCTATTTCCGCTGGGGAGATAGAGCCAAAATTGATGACTTAGAAAAACGTTATCCTCAATTATTAAAACCGATTTTAGAACCCGCAAAACTCCCTGCAAATCCATTAGCAAATTTTCCTACACCTGCGGTGCCAAATCAATCGCTTCATCCATCCATTCATCCATCCATTCATCCGTCTGTTTCGGCGAGCGTCTCAGATTTCGGGAATTTTTCAACACTGCTAAAAGCTTGTCAAGCGCTCTCTAGTGAAAGAGAACTCGATCAACTGATTGCCAAACTGATGCAACTGGCGATGAAAAATACAGGAGCTGACAAAGGAGCGCTGATTTTGTCAAACGGGAATCAATGGGAAATCAGGGCTACCAGCGCGCTCGACAATTCGGGACTCGAATGGGCGATCGACTTATCATCCGCAAAACTCGATGACAACAGCGATATCTTGCCCCTCAAAATTGTTGACTGCGTTCAAAATTTATTGAAACCTGTGATAGTTCGGGATCTCGCTCAACAACGTGATTGGGATTCCGACTCCTACATCCTCAAATACCAACCGCAGAGCCTGTTGTGTTGGCCGATTCTCGATCAAGGCAACTTAGTCGGCATTTTGTATCTGGAAAATCGCTTAACCGCAAGAGTTTTCACCCGCGATCGCCTGCAACTTCTCAATCTCCTGTGTTCCCAGGCAGCCATCAGTTTGCAAAATGCTCTGCTATATAAAAAATATCAGGATTACAACCAACAATTAGAGCGATCGCTAGTAAAAATTAGCCGAACCGAAGCTCAGCTTGCCGATCAGAAAAAAATGCTCCAAGCGATTCTTGATGTCGCTCCGATTTGGATTTGGATGGTTAATCTCAGTGGTAAAGTTCAGTTTTTGAACAAGACATTTTCTCAAGATGTGGGTGTGCCTCTGAGCGATTTCCTAGCTGTCGATCATTATAAAGATATACTGGGGGAGAATGCAGCGGGCTGTTTGGTTTCCGATACCGCCTGCCTTGCCCAAGATTTGCCGCATTACTCCAGCGAAATTCTCAGATTTGTTGACGGCAAACTACACGATTTAGAAATCACGAAAGTGCAGTTAAAAAATTCCCATGGCGAGACAATCGGGATTATTGGTTTGGGTGTTGATGCCACTGAGCGCAAGCGAGCAGCCGAACTTTTGCAAGAGCAAAATCAACAGCTAGAACGAACTTTAAAAAATTTACAACAAGCACAACTGCAAATCGTGCAAAATGAGAAAATGTCGGCATTGGGTAATTTAGTCGCTGGAGTCGCACACGAAATTAACAATCCGATTGGGTTTATTTCTGGCAATTTAAGCGAAGGTAAAAGAAGTTTGGAAGATGTGATAGAACACTTAGAATTGTATCGCTCCGCTGCATCGCAATCGGAAATAGCCGACCACGCCCAAGAGATAGACCTCGATTATCTTTTGGAAGATTTACCCAAGATGATTGATTCAATGCAACTCGGATGCGAACGCATTTGCAGCATCAGTAACAGTTTGCGTACCTTCTCCCGAGGCGACAAAGACTACAAAGTTCCTTTTAATATTCACGAAGGCATTGATAGCGCTATTTTAATTTTGAAACACCGCCTCAAAGCAAACGAACATCGCCCGCAGATCGAAGTGATCACTAAATACGGCAATCTCCCTAAAATCGAATGTTTTCCCGGTCAATTGAATCAAGTTTTCATGAACATCCTTGCCAATGCGATCGATGCCTTAGAAGAGTCAAATATAGGACGCAGTTTTAGCGAAATTACCGCCAATCCCAACCGCATCACGATTTGCACGGATATAGTCGGCGAGGGGTACATTAAAATTAAAATTGCTGATAACGGCACCGGAATCAAAGAGGAAGTTAAACACCAGATATTCGACCATTTGTTCACGACGAAAGGTGTCGGCAAAGGAACTGGATTGGGGTTGGCAATTGTCCACCAGATTGCGGTAGAAAAACATGGCGGAAGCATCGAGGTGAATGGCGAGCCTGGAGTTGGCACTGAGTTTGCGATCGTTTTGCCTGTGAAGGGATAAATTTGAATTAAAATTCAATGTTTTTTGGGCGATAGCGTAATAAGATATACTGACTTTGATTCGGGTCTTTTTTTGAAAGTCTTGGCATAAATCTTTTAAAGTAGCATCATTTTTTATCAAGCAGTTGTTCAATCACACCAATTTTTCCCAGCAACTTTAAGGAAAATCCGCCATCGGTAGAAAGGGAAGCTAGACTTTTGACTTCTCCCTAGCGAATGGGCGAGTTTTTGAACCAAGCTTTGAGCTACTTTAAAACGTTATGAGTTGCTCGTTCTCATGAAAGAGGATTGGTGTGTGCGAGGCAAAAACGCTAATAGACATCTCCAGAAAAGCCAGTCTTGAACAGGCATCCTGCCTGTTCCACAAGAATTATGGGACAGGTCTAATGAATTTTACTGAGTGTATCTCATGCGGTTGATAACCGCTAGATTGGCTCAGGTGCTATATCTGACGGAGGAAGTAAAAGCGATGAAATTGCCAACCATTGGCTCGACCTTACTCTTCTCACTTCTAGCCGTGCTCAGTGGCGGCGAATTTTCTTTCATCCCAGTGTTCAAGGCAAAACTCCTGCTTTTCAAGTGTTGACTCAGAACCTTGTAGACCGGAAAACGGAAGCTGACAGGTTGTTAACACAAGGTCTTAAGCAATTTCAGATACAGCAGATTCCATGTATATAGCAATCCTAAATCATTTGTGAATTTCTTACTCCCTCCCCTTGATAAGGAGAGGGTTGGGATGGGGTAAAAAGTTTACGACTCCTGCAAGGATTGCTACTAGAAGTAATTACCCGTGCATTTCTCCATTCGGCATAATTGTACCGCGCCACTGAGTACCTGCTAAATTAGCAGTGCTCAAATCTGCCCTAATCAAAATTGTGCGGTGCAAAATTGCATCGCGCAAATCTGTTCTAGCCAGGTAAGCATCAGTCAGATCCGCTTCACTCAAATTTGCCTGATTAAAATTAGCTCGACTCAAATCAGCCCGCACCAAATTAGCTCGACTCAAGTCAGCCATAACTAAATTAGCATTGCTCAACTTAACATCAGGAAGAAATGCACCCCGCAAGTTAGCGCCAGCAAATTCAGCATCAATTAACACAGCTCTTTCCAACTTAGCATTTGTCATTACAGCCCAAGAAAAATTTGTTTCTACCAAAGTTGCTTCAGTCAAAAATATGCCATCTAAAATAGCTTCGCTCAAATTCGCCTGAGTCAGATTTGCTTCCCCCAGAGAAGCTTCTGTCAAATTCGCGTGACAGAGATTAGCTTTAGTCAAATCTGCACCTTGCAAATTGACGCCCCGCAAATCGGCACCTTGCAAATTTGCACCCCGCAAATTTGCACCCTCAAAAAGCCGCGGCTCCTTCCGCAAATTTGCACCCCGCAAGCACGCACCGCGCAAATCTGCACCTTGCAAATTGACACCTCGCATATCTGCACCGCTCAAATTTGCATCGATAAAAACTGCCAAAGAGATATTGGCTCTGCGAAAGTCTGCACCTTGCAAAGTCGCTCCGTGAAAGTCTGCATCGGACAAATTGGCTCCGCTCAAGTTAGCTTGATTTAAGTTAGCACCGCACAACTTTGCATTAGTTAAATTTGCGCGCTGAAGGTTAATTCTGCTCAGGTACGACATCGCTAAGTTTGCACCCCAGAGGTCAGCACTGCTTAAATTGACGCCAATTAAATCGGCACCGCTCAGGTATACCCCTCTGAGATTCATACCTTGAAAATCTAGTTCTCCTGATGTATATCGCCTTAAAATTTCGCTGGCATTCATATTTGTTTTTGTTGTTAATTTGGTACAATCTGCTATTTCTAGACTGCTTAAGTTTCTGCTCGCGCAGGCGGACTTAATTTTTGTAGCGCCAGACTTGAGTCTGAGAAATTTGATGAAATTTGTTTGTTGAATTTCAGTTGAGGCAGGCCGAGTTAGTTTGTGTAGCCTCAGACTAGATTCGGGGCATTTAATCAATTTGATTGACAAATTCTTGAGTCCAAAAGACTGTTTTACTACCTAACTGTCGCCCGTAAATTTTCACATGAGTAAGATATTGAGATTTTAAAGTACACAGTTTTTTGTGAATGTATGTAGCTGTAGCCTGTTGATTTGGTACTTCAGCAGACTCCAGAATTACATGGAGCCAACCATCTTTAAATCCCGCTGTAGCAGTAATTCCTTTAGGCTGTAGCAATTGATTAATCAATTGGACGATCGCCTTTGGTTTGCCTTGCTTTGCCATTTCCAGAAGCTGATACTGATTTGCTTTATGGCTAGAGTTTTCCGGCGGTATTTCGGAAATATTGTCTGCCATGTTTTCTAAGATTTCAGAAGGATAGTTTCCGCTTTCTTTTGACTCCAGTTCAATCAAAATTTCCAGCAATTTATCGGTAAACTTCTGAACTTTTCCTACATACTCTCTGAGATTTTTATATTTCCAGTACAAACGCTCCTCTGCACTTCCCGTAGAAAATTTTCCGTTCAAAGCAGCTTCTAACTGGGTGAATATATTTTCTATTTGCGCCGTTGCGGAGTTAGCACTTTGACTGACTAATTCTGTCATTTCTTCTTCCAATTCCAATTTTCGTTTGATGGAATCGCTAATATTTATAATAACAGGAGCAGCCGGTTCTAAAATTTCGATAATAGTCGGCATTTCTGCAACTGGGAATGTTTCTACCATTTCCTGTCTGAAATTGGTAGCATAATTATTGCTGGTTTCGGGTTCTTTAAACTGTACATTTTCTGCCGTGTCCGGCACTAAGTAACTCTTTTGGGGGTCATAATGATAGTGAGATGGAGCAGCTTGAAGGATGTTAGTAATCTCGCCTGGATCAAAATAATCGCTGCGCCTGTCCACCAGCTCGCTCTCTTGATAAATACTGTTGTTTAAATGTGTCTGATCGTAATCTTCACTAGCCGAAGATTCGGCTTCATGGGATTCTTCCTGTTGCATTTTTGCGTAACAAGGATTCATCGCTTTGATGATTACGCTCGCAGCTTGGTCGTTTTCATCTCTGTTGTCGAGATTGCTAGCAGTTGTGTACAATCGAGATTCTAGTTCGGCTAGGCTGCCACAGACATTAAACAGTTGTCGCAGTAAATTGTCAAGTTCTTGAGTTTTCAGCAGGAGCCAATCGCGATCGCTAAAAGTAAACTGGTGATAAAGAGTAGAAAAAATTAGGATTTTCGCCCTCAGCGGATTTGTTTGCTGCAAAATTTTTTGTCTGACATCAAATAATTTGCCTGGGTTTCTTGCCCTTTCTTCGCTGCTGGGTACTTCCGAACTAAAGTGTTCTTCAAATGCGGGAGCTTCCTGACCGCCAAAACTAGATATGTTTATTTCTAATTTGGTGAAATCTTCAAATTCATACAGCCTGCTAAGTTGACAGACTATGAGGTCTGCTACTAAAGCATACTCGGTTTTTTTATTAACCTTAGAGACTATACTATTTAAAACTGCTTCAATATCTTCTAACCTGCTGTATTTGGCGCACAGTTCTTCGATTAAAATCCTTACATCTGCGCTGGCGAGTTGGGCAGGGTCGTTTTCCCAGAACTCTTTACAAGCAAAAAATATTATTTTTTTAATGCGCGAAAGATTCACGTCTTGTTCTAATTCGCGAACAACTTCATCTAAAATAGATAAAGCTTTCATAGTTTTCCTCCCATAAAAATACCCTGTCAACACTCAGCAAGAAATAATACAATTATACCACATTTGATAAATGCAAGACTTTGATACGATCGTCATTGGCAGCGGTATTGGTGGCTTAGTCGCCGGCTCGATGCTAGCTCGTTACGGCAAGCGGGTGCTCGTCTGCGAGAGCCACATCATAGCGGGCGGGGCAGCTCACAGCTTTTCGCGCCGGGGATTTCACTTTGATTCGGGGCCTTCTTTTTATTGCGGTTTGACTGACCCCCGGTCGTTCAATCCTTTGCGGCAAGTTTTTGATGTTTTGGAGGAATCGATCACAGCAATTTCCTACGATCCGCTGGGGCATTACCATTTTCCAGAGGGAAGTTTACCGATTTATGCTGATGCGAGAAGTTACTTAGATGCTGTAGCTAAGTTCGCACCGCAAGGTGCTGTAGAATTGCAGCAATTTCAACAAAACTTATTAGTTTTGTATGAAGCTTTGCGTGGAATCCCGGCTTTAGCACTGAGATCCGACTGGCAGTTGATACCTGTTTTGCTGTCTCGGTACTCGCCTGCTTTGCTGAAGCTGTTGCCGCTAGTAGGTGCGATCGCGGGTTCAGCAGGTTCCTTGATGGATCGGGACGTGCGTGACCCTTGGGTGCGGCGTTTGATCGATTTGGAATGCTTTTTGCTGTCGGGTTTGAAAGCGCACGGAACCGTCGCGCCGGAAATAGCTTTTATGATTGGCGAACGATCGCGCTGTGCGATCGAATATCCTGTAGGTGGCAGCGGTGCGATCGTCGATGCTTTAGTCAGAGGCTTGCAGCGCTGGGGAGGAAAATTGCGCCTGGGTTCTCCCGTCGAGCAAATATTAGTTGAATCCGGCAAAACCACCGGCGTTCGCTTGAAAAACGGCGAAGTTATCCGCGCCCCAATTGTTATTTCAAATGCCACCGTCTGGGATACTTATACAAAGTTACTGCGACCTGAAGATTTGCCGGAAAGCTACCGAAAAAACGCTTTGTCGATGCCAGCAGTAGACAGTTTCATGCACCTGCATTTAGGAATTAAAGCCGAAGGACTAGAAGATTTGACCGGCCACCACGTCGTCGTTCACGACAGCAAGATTGACATTACAGTACCCGGAAATACTTGCATGATTTCGATTCCTACAGTGTGGGATGTAACTCTCGCGCCGCCCGGACATCACGCCCTTCACGCTTATACATTGGAACCTTACGAAGGTTGGGAATATGGCAAATTGTATCAGCAGAAAAAGCAAGAGCGATCGCAATCTCTGTTTCAAGCTTTAGAAAGAATTATACCGGATTTGCGATCGCGAATAGTCTTAGAGTCGATCGGCACACCGCTAACCCACGCCCGATTTTTACGCCGATATCAAGGAACTTACGGGCCTGCAATCGCCGCCGGAAAAGGCACATTTCCCGGGCCGCAAACACCAGTCAAAGGCTTGTATCGGGTGGGAGACAGCACCATGCCCGGAATAGGCGTTCCCGCCGTCGCAGCATCGGGTATTTTATGTGCGAATACTTTGGTAAATTCCGATGTGACAGCACAATTTTTGTAAGTTATGGAAGAAGGAAGCGGGCGGGTTTTGCCAAAGATATTGTAGGCAACTCAAAAAATAGATCAACCCGCCCTCTCGTAACCAGTAAACTGCTTGCTGGAGTGCTGATGAGTGCTAAAAACTGATTATCCACCAGCGGCAAAAGCCCCCATAATTGCGATCGACAAAGCCAAACCTGGCAACAGCAGCAATCCTAACATCAAAGCATCGTGTCCGCTCATCACTTTCTCCTGATATTGACCTTAAACATTATACTATATAAACTGCCATCTCGACCTTAAGAATTAAAACCGGCATATAGATTCAGGATTGACAGGGCAAATTTTATTAACAATGGGATTTCCGCGCAAGTCCAGGGTAGTTAACTTTTGCAAAGATTGCAGGGAACTGATATCAGAGATTTGATTATTGTACAAGTCTAGTAAAAATAAATTATTTAAAGCTTGCAGCGCGCTGCTATCCGAAATTGGATTGTTGAACAGATAAAGTTCAGTCAAATTAGTTAACGATTTCAGCGGACTGATGTCGGAGATTTGATTGTTACCGAGGTTGAGTTCAATTAAATTAGTGAGCGATGTCAAAGGACTAATATTAGAGATTTGATTTTGGAATAAAACCAATTTATTTAATTTAGTTAGAGATGCCAGCGGAGTAATGTCAGATATTTCATTTCCGAAGAGAAACAGCGTAGTCAGATTTTTTAAGGAAGCCAGCGGGGTGATATCCGATATTTGATTATTGTAAAGGTAGAGTGTCTGGAGTTCAGTTAAATTGGCCAGAGGAGCGATATCTGAAATTTGATTGTTGTAGAGAATCAGCGCATTTAAGTTAGTTAAATTTTTCACCGGAGTGATGTCGGAAATTTTGTTGTCAAACAAGACAAGTGCGGTAAGATTAGTGAGATCTGCCAGGGGACTGATGTCTGAGATTTGATTGGTATCGAGAACGAGTATACTCAGATTTTTCATAGATGAAAGCGGACTGATATCAGATATTTTATTAACATCTATAACCAGAGTTTTCAGGTTAGTCAAAGATTGCAGGGGAGCGATGTCAGATATTTGATTACTGCCGAGGATGAGATTAGTAAGTTGAGAGAAAGATGAGATAGGGCTGATATCAGTAATTTGAAGATTTTTGAGGTTAAGTTCTGTTGTATTAGAAAGTAGTGCGTTGGCTCTATCGCACTCGGAAGAGTCTGATATTTGCAACAGTATTTCTACCGTATGTTTAGCATCAAGCGAGATATTCTCTTTTTGCTTGCACCACTCGGAAAGGTTATTATAAGTTGTCATGGGCTGTGCTGCCTTAATCGATTTTAGATGCGAGATGTGAAATTTTAGATAAGTATAGCAATTCTATTTCATTTGTGAATGAGCTTTTTTTCGGCTTTTGAGAAATTTCAGCAAAAATTGTGTAAAATAATCTTAACATCCTTAATTGAATTGCATTCACAGGAGCCAAGAGCCAACTATGACACCAGAGCTAATTTTTAATGTCGGTAATCTGTTCGTTGTGCCTTTCTGGGCAATTATGATTTTATTACCAAACTGGGGAATTACCCGAAAAGTGATGAATTCCTTTATTCCGTTTGCGATACTCGCCGTTTTGTACATATATTTGTTTGGTAGCAGTCTGACTGCGGAAAACGCGGCAGCTTTGTCCAATCCCAAGCTAGCAGATATTGCTAAGTTTCTGGGGGAGGAAACAGCGGCGGCTACGGGATGGATACATTTTTTAGTGATGGACTTGTTTGTCGGGCGCTGGATTTATTTGGAAGGACAGCGGACAGGAGTTTGGACAGTTCATTCTTTGGCTTTGTGTTTTTTTGCGGGGCCGATGGGATTGCTTTCTCATATTATAACTGCTTCGATTACTCAAAGGTTTTTCCCCAGTTCTGAGGCGGCGGAAACTATTACTTTATCGGTTTAGGGAAAGGGTTTCTCCTCCTTTGGATGTCATACCATTTGCGATTTGCGATTTGCGATGGGAAATGACTATACCTCTAGCAAAAGTCGATCGCCTATCCTGAAAATATCTGCGTTTATCTGTGTCTATCTGCCTGACATCTGCGGTTTCTGTATTAACCAAAGACTTAAGGATCGCGAATTAAATAACTTACAATTTTAATTGTTATTGTGGGATGGGCGGGACGCCCATCCCACAAACTTGTGGAAGTTATTTAATTCTCATTCCTTATGCAATTCAGGTCTACTGAGTGCATAAGTTATTGTCGGGTGAACTCGCGGCTACAGAATTTTAAGAATTGGCTAGGGGCAGGACTAAACGAGCGACAATTAAATTGTGTTCTAACATTTCTAAATAAAAGTTTCCCCCCATTAAGCGTACCGCTCGCTGACAAATTAAGAGATTTTGCACGATCGACCTATTTGCAGAAACCGCTAATATATCGGGCCCGGAACCGCCGTTGAAGGCAGCAATTAACTGTCGATCGCACGCGCCACTATCGATCACAGACAATTCTAACAAATCTTCCCCTAACAACTGAGAGCGAATCTCAATCTTGGCGCCAACAGCAGAGCGCCTGCAAGCCGTCGCCAGCAATTCGCACAGGATCAAATCCAGCTTGATACTGTCCCCGCGAACACTCAAAGTCTGACCCGCAGGCATCGACACAGCAGTTTCTCTGTGCACTTCCAGCACGACTTTCGACTGTTTGACCAGGGGGGCAGTTCGATCGAGCGATCGCCTCAGCCAAGCGCTCACAGGCACCGCATCTTGTCCGAATTGCAGCCGCCAATGTTCCTGTTTCAGCAGCAAATGAGTTGACCCCAAAGCATTGCCAATGTGTCGCAAAACCTGTTGGTAGCGCAAAGTTTTCAGAGCATCCTTTTGTTCTTTCGCCGACTGCAAAATCGACTCACTCAACTCCCCCAACTCCTTCACCCCCGCTCCCACAGTGCGGTAAAACTCCTCAAAACGCCGCTGTTTGTACCAGTTGAGCAACTCCAGATCCAATCGCTGCGACTCGGCGGCAGATTGCACCGCCAAATACCTGCGCCACCAAGCCAACTGAGACGCCATCGAGCTGAGTAAACTCACCGACAACTCCGACCACTGGCGGCCCGGAGCGTCTGCCGCCACCACAATGCCCGCCGGAGCGTGTTCTGGGGCCGTCCGCAGCGCCACCGTCAGAATCTCGCCAATTCCCGGACTGCGGAGCCACCGCTTCGTCGCCAGCGGCAGTTGGCTCGTGCTCTGTTGCAGCACCTCGCTAGCAGCCAGGGTTTGTTGGATTAACGCATCTGTTTTGACAGGAATCACCGCCTCGGGATTGAGGGCAAATACGGGATTGGCAGCTAGCGCCGTCGCAATTGAACCTTCCTCCTCACCGGGATTCCAAGTAATTACGGCTACTAAAGGACAGGAAATTGTCTGGGAAACCTGTTGAGCAAAGTTACGATCGAGCTTTTGTAGCGGCAACTCTGGGAACATCGTCGGTGAAGCACCAGATATCGGTTGCTCAGATTGCTCATCAGGAGAATGGTGCAAAACCGCCAAACCCGATTTGAACGATCGCTCAAATTGCTGATATTTGTCGATTGCCGAACTCTGTTGCCAGGAGTGCAGGATCAATCCTAGTTGTTGGCCCACTAGCCGAATTAATTCTTGCTCAGATCGCCTCCAAGTGCGAGTTGCACTGTGCCCGACAACCAGCAAACCCTTGATCGATTGGCGATTGGCGATTTTCGATTTGAGATTGGGGTTTTCTCCCTCTGCCTTTTTCCCCTGAGTGCTCGATGCCAACAGCGATCGCACCCCAGCTTCCCCCAACACTTCCCGCCAAGCGCCCAACCGCCTGTCTTCCTCCCAATTTTCAATAGCTAGAGGTGCACTTTCTTGCAACAGCCCCACGTCAGCCACATCTAGGGCGTTGAGTGGCGACGGCACTGCCCTGCGGTTGCGGGGCAGATTTTGGCAGACAATTTCAAAGCTATTTTGTTCTTCGCCGTACAGCAGCAGCAAAAAGTATTCGCATTTGAGCCGATCGCACAACTGTTCGGCGGTATATTTCAAAGTCGCCTCCCAGTCAGCATCGCTGTAGATGGCGTGAGCTATTCCGGCAGTTAAATCTCGATCGATCTCAATTTGCTGAATTTTCTCCTCCATCTCCGACACCGGAGCCGTCAGAGCCACTAACTGCGCCACTCCCCGCAGGTAATGCTTTTCATTGTCTTGCCAAATCCGGGGCTCGCCGGCTTCGACTGCCAAAAATCCCAACAATTCCCCTTCCGAAACAATCGGCGCAGCCAACAGAGAGCGAGCGCGGATTTGCTGCATCAACCGCCCTGTCAGCTCAGTTTTCAGAGAACTTTGAGATTCACCGATCCAAACCATTTCTTCCCTGCCCAAAGCCTGATAAAATTCCCCCAAGTCTTGGACGGTGATGCCCGAAGCCGCTCGGCCGGGCCCCCCCAAACCCGGAGCAACTTCGCGGTTGCTGACTCGGCGCCAAAAATAGCGCCGCTCTCGCTCGAACCAATAAACATTGGTA
Organism: Microcoleus sp. N9_A2; assembly: GCF_036701775.1. Classification (NCBI taxonomy): domain Bacteria; kingdom Bacillati; phylum Cyanobacteriota; class Cyanophyceae; order Oscillatoriales; family Microcoleaceae; genus Microcoleus; species Microcoleus sp. N9_A2. The sequence goes on from NZ_JAUBRH010000001.1 coordinate 250,875, forward strand.
CGCGTCGGCTCGATAAATTCATGAGTTTGTTCGACCACCGCTTGCAAGTATTGATCGAGCGATCGCAATTCCCCCAACTGCGAAATCAGCGCTAAAAGAGACTCATCTGGGTGTTTGACTTGTTCTCGCTGCCAGTCTTTTTCTATTTGGTAAAGAGCAGTTGCCAGCGCTCCAAATACGATCGCCAACTGCGTTTTTTCCCCCGACTTGGGCGACGCTCCCCACACCTGGGTGCCGAGCAAAATCACCCCGTAGCAGCGGTCTTTGTAGCGCAGCGGAAACAGAGTCGTGCCTTGAATATTGAAATTTTGAGCTGCTTTGCGCCATTCTCCGGCTCTACTTTCCGATCGCAAATCCGGGACTCCCACCGGCCGGAGCTGAATCACCACTTGTTCCAGCAAATCCCCCGGGCTGAGGGCAAACCGCTGTTTGAGAAAAGACTGGTCGCCGTTAGGAGTCATGCCTCCTTTCCCCAACAATCTGTGGGCCTGTCGATCGTACAACCCGATCCAAATCAACCCCCAGTCAAATTCCGTTTGCAAGTAACCGAGTGTGGTCGAAAGTAGCACTTCAACATTCTCCTCTTCTCGGAGAGTCTGGAGAACGCGCTCTAGGGTCGCGATTTGTTCGTCTAAATCCTTTGGTCTTTGCTGCTGCCCCATTTCCAAGCTTCCCCGCACCTTTGTCTAATTTAAAATTACTAACTTAAAAATTCAAAAAAATAAAATGCAAAAGAGTCAACTTATAATATAATCGTCTCACTTATCCCTCAATCTCAAACATTGGATAAAGTCGATCGAAGTTGAAGTAAAAACTTCGCCTTCGCTGCCTGCTCGTGAATATTTTTATTTTCCTTCTCATTTCTAATTTGTAAATTGCCCCAGTACAAATCATTGGATATTTATCAATCAAGTGTACGCCCGCTGTTGTTTTCCGTATTTAAAACCGATGCCGAGTGGCTGCACAACCGCACTCTCCAAGTTCTCGAACTCGCAGCCAGAACCCAGTCAAACCCCGCAACCAGCCAAATGCTCTCTCGATTGCAGAAATCTTTGGGAGTCCAAGATTCTCGCCTTGAACAATCTTTGTGGGGACTGAGCTTTAACAATCCTGTCGGCTTGGCCGCCGGATTTGATAAAAACGGCGTAGCTGCTGACATTTGGGCAAATTTTGGCTTTGGCTTTGCCGAACTCGGCACTGTCACTTGTCAACCACAGCCGGGAAACCCCCAACCTCGCTTGTTTCGCTTGACTCAGGACAGTGCAGCCCTCAACCGCATGGGATTTAACAATCAAGGAGCCGCGGCAATGGCAGCCCGGTTTCAGGCAGCACAGAAACATTCAAAATTCGATGCCCAGCGCCCCATGCCTCAGTCTCCCTTCCCCTTGGGCATCAATCTCGGTAAATCTAAGGTAACACCGTTAGAGCAGGCAGCAGCCGACTATTGGGAGAGTTTTAAGCTGCTGAAAGATTGGGGCGACTATTTTGTAGTCAACGTTTCCTCTCCGAATACGCCTGGGTTGCGATCGCTCCAAGATGCTGCTGGGCTTAGCACAATTTTGGAAATTTTGCAACAGGAAAATCAGGGAATCAAGCCAATTTTAGTCAAGATTGCGCCGGATTTGGAGTCGGAGGCGATCGTATCAATCCTCGACTTAGCAAAAACCTACCAACTAGCAGGAATTATCGCCACAAATACCACCATTCGCCGCGACGGATTGAAAACACAAATATTGCGAGAAACAGGCAAACCAATCGCCGAAGAAGCCGGGGGAATTAGCGGGCTTCCTGTGCGGGAGCGATCGACAGAAGTAATCCGATTTATCTGGCAATATACAAAAGGCGAATTACCCATAATTGGAGTTGGCGGCATTTTCACCGCCGAAGATGCTTGGGAAAAAATAGCCGCCGGTGCGAGTTTAATTCAAGTCTACACCGGTTGGGTTTACGAAGGGCCTTGGATGGTGCGCCGGATTCTACAAGGCTTGTTGCAAAAGTTAGAAGAAAAAGGATTTAATTCGATTTCTGAGGCAGTAGGTTCGGAAAATATTAAGTAGCAGATTAGGACACAACAATATTGTGTCTTTGGGGCGGATTGATAGCAAGCCCCAAAACGGTTGATATAAATAAAATTTGGATATTGGGAATTGGGCGAAGCCCAGGGATGAGGCATTGAGTCCCATCCGATTAGGCAATGGGCAAGCCTGTACTATAAAAAGCACAGGCGAGAGATTAGGAATTGGATATTAAAACTTAAAGATTCATCACACTCTGGCATAATACCAGTGTTTATTACCAATAACCAATAACCAATAGCCAATAACCCAAAAACTTACTTTGGTTTAGAAAGTCCTGCCAGCGACCAAGTTAGACTCACCATCATTAAGCGTGCTAGAGCCTTCAAACCATCTTCACCGTGATTTTCAAAGGCTTGAGACTCGGTTTGAGAATTATCATTTTCTGACAAGTCTTGAGTGGCTGCTGGTTTTTTCAACTCCGCTTTGTCACAAGATTCCTCAAGACTGACTTGTGACTGATTATTTTCTTTTTCTCTCATTTTATGAGTCACCTCCTTGAGTTATTGCATACATAACCCATACTACAAATATAAATTGTTTGTTTCCGGCATTTGGCGATCGAAGTTTTGTTACATGGCGATCGTAATCAGCAAGTGAGGTGATACCCATCACTTAATTGTTATTTTTACTTACTAGCGATGTTTTCACAAATCTGCTACAGTTAATACCTAACAATCAATTTGACGCTCAGTGACATCAAACTGAAACTAAGCCTCGGAAAACTCACAATAAACTAAGAAAATAAAGGTGTAGATCTGATGGGAATTTATCTCGATACTGCAATTGTAGCCGAAGCAAAAGAGGCGAGCAAGTTCGGCTGGCTTTCGGGAATTACTACTAATCCAACCCTCCTGGGAAAAAGCGATTTAGCTCCTGATGTGACGCTCAAACAACTGGCAAAACTTATTCCCGGTGAAGTGTATTATCAGCTAACTGCATCTGATTTTGATGGCATGGTAGCAGAAGGAAAAGCGGCTTTTGAATTAATTGGACAGCAAACAGTGTTGAAAGTTCCAGCAACGGCGGCTGGTTTTCAAGCAGTAGCGCATTTGTCACCGGAAATTCCTTGCGCGGTGACGGCGATATACAGCGCATCACAAGCAGTTGTTTCAGCAGAAGCGGGGGCTAAATATGCGATCGCCTACGTGAATCGCGCCACCAGACTCCTCGGAGACGGTTTTGCCTTAGTGCGAGATATGGCCAACGTATTGCAGAGAACTAATACAGAGATTTTGGCAGCAAGCATTAAATCGCCAGAAGAAGCAGTAAATACTTTATTAGCCGGCGCCCATCATTTGACATTGCCTTTGGACGTATTGCAGGCGATCGCAGTTCACGAATTGTCCCAGCAAACAGTTGATGAATTTGCCAAAAACGGGCGAGGAATTTTGGGATAATATCATGTCCCCTTGCACAACCTATTGATTATTTTAAAATTAGTCATTGGTCATTGGTCATTGGTAATACTGGTCGCAACAGTCTCTCTTCTCTCTCTTTTCTTCCTTCGCGAAGGACGCGGTTCGTAAAAAAAGTAATTCTGTACAATGTACGCTGCACACCTTACACTACTGACAACTGCCAACTGTCAACCACCAACTGCCAACGACCAACTGACAACTGTCAATTGCCAACTGTCAACTGTCAACTGTCAACTGTCAACTGACTATGGCATTCGCCAAATCTTAATGGTGCTATCAGGACTGCCACTCACAAAAGTCTTGCTATCTCTGGCAATAGCAACAGAACTCACAAACTGACTGTGACCAGAAACAGTGCTTCTTTCTTTTCCCGTCTTCAAATCCCAAACTATAATATCTCCCCCCCCGCTGATCAAAGTGCGGCTGTCCGGGCTAAAGGCGATCGTCCTCACCCAGCTCGAATGCCCTTTAAAAGTGCGGGTGCGCTTCCCGTCTTGCACGTTCGACAAACGGATCATCGTATTGTCGGTGCTAGCACTAGCCACAATTTGCCCGTTCGGGCTAAAAGCCACAGCATTAACCGGGCCCCCGTGACCTGTGATAATTCTTCTGACTTCTCCGGTATCGAGATTCCACAAACGCATAGTCTTGTCCTGGCTGCCACTAGCGAGAGTTTTACCGTCCCGGCTCAAAGCGATCGCGTTTACTCCTCCGGCGTGGCCACTCAAAGTCCGCAACCTGCTGCCGGTTCTGACATTCCACAAGCGAACAGTTTTGTCATCGCTGCCGCTAGCGAGAGTTTTACCGTCCCTGCTAAAAGCGATGGCGTTGACGGCGGCTGCGTGAGCGGGAATCGTCAGCCTCCGTACCCCCGTCTTCAAATCCCAGAGAATCACATTATTGTCGTCGCCCCCGCTGGCAAAAATCGAGCCGTCCGGGCTCACCGCCAGCGTCTTGACCGATTTTTGAGAATGCACCGAATAGAGAGGGTGCAACAGGCGTCCCGTCCTCACATTCCAAATTCTAATCGTCCCAGAGCTTGCGCTCACCAAAGTTTGACCGTCAGGCGACAGGGCGATCGCATTTACACCCCCGAGATTATTTAAACTTTTTTGCAAAAGATGAGTGCTAGGTAAAGTAGAAAGCAGCCACACCGGATTTGCTGGAAACACCTTGTAACGCAGCGAACCGTAAATTTGAGACACGCCAATACTCACCATCAAAACAGCCGTGCCGGCCAGCAGCTTCTTTTTCCAATCAAAAACTTCTTTATCGGTCTTGTTCAATCCCGAATTCAGAGGTCTGAGGCGGTTCATGGAACTCTGCTTCGTCGCCCCAGCCCCCCCGGAAGTTCCGCGAATTTTAGTTTGCCCCGTCGTCGGCAACTGAGTCGGCAACTGACTTTCCGCGCCATCGAGATTAATTTCCTCCAAGCACTGCAAAACCATCTGCGGACTTTGAGGTCGATTTCCCGGAAAAGGCGCCATCAGATAATCGATTACATTAGCCACGGCGTCGGAAACCTGAGGAGCTCCTTTGCGCCACATTAATCTGCCCGTGCGCGGGTTCTCTGGAAACGCAGTCGGCGGCTTCCCAGTCAGCAAATAAACAAAAGTGCGCCCCAGAGCAAAAAAATCTGACTGCGGAACAGCCTTGCCATTAGTTTGTTCCGGCGGCGTGTAGCCCGGGGAAACAATACCAGTCACATTTTGCCCCTGGCCCACCTTAGCGAAATAAGTCGCCGACACTTCCCGAGCAGTCCCGAAGTCAATCAGCACTAACTGCCCGTTTGGCTTGCACATAATGTTGTGCGGCTTGATATCGCGATGGAAATAGTTGAGGCGGTGAACTTGGTCTAAAATTTCCGACAGTTGTTTGAGCCAGTTAACAGCTTGTTCTTGACTAATCGGGCGGCCCCGGTGTTTCAGCCAATCTTGCAAATTGGCCCCAGCAATTTTCTCCATCACCAGACAGTGAAAAGACTCTGTGCTGTGAGCGGGCGAAAATATAAAATAACCGTCGCGATCGACTTTTGGAATACCTGGATGTCTGAGCCTGACCAATACGTCGGCTTCTTGCTTAAACAGTTCTACAGCTTTGGGATGTTCTTTGAGCAGGACTTTGATCACTTTTCGGGCGCCGTTGTCGTCCACTTCAAATGTTCTGCCAAAGCCGCCGCTTCCGAGAGGCGCGACTAGCCGATATCGACCTTGCAACAAAAGTTCTGACCCGCAGTGGATACACGCGGATTTGCCAGAGTTGGCTGGATCGGAGGGATTCGGGCATTTGGGATTGAGGCAATAACTCACAGAAGCCACATAACCCTGATTGAGGTTGCTCTATCAAGTTTTACTTTGACACTGCTCTACAAAACTTGGCTAAACTTATCTAAGCTTCACCATTCAACTAGAAGTATTTTCTAGAGGGTCTGATTCCTGCTTCTGCCAAGAGAGTCGGCTCTTACTTGTCCACAGGCGTTAATTCGGGTGGAGCAGCACCCTATTTTTGCAGTCTGTATTTATTATTTTGGAAGCTTTTAGCCATTGTTTAACCATTATTTTCAACCAATTTAACGAATCGTGGTATCCCGTTCGACCTTTTTATAGGCTGGTCAGTTTTAAATCGACCGTCGTTTACTGCTACACAAAACTTGGCTAAACTTATTTAAGCCTCACCATTCAATCAGAATTACTCCTGAAGGGTCTGTTTCCTGCTTCACCCAAGGGAGTCGGCTCTTTCTTGTCCACAGGCGTTAATTCGGATGGAGCAGCACCCTAATTGAATTAATTTTAGTTGAAGCTTTTAGCCATGAGTCATCCACTATTTTCAACCAATTTAACGAAACGCGGGCTCCCGTTGGACCTTGTGACAGGCTGGTCAGTTTTGACTTACACGCTCGGTTTACTCTCCCAGATAATTAAGCCTTTTTTTCGGCATTGATTTAATCATACCGCCCATAATGTTAATCAGTCAAGTTAAGTATGACTAATTTTGGTGAACTTTTTGGCTATGCAAGTCCAACTCAATTTTCAACTTATGACCATCGTAGCACACCTAGTAAAAGACTCATGAGCACCCTTGATTTAAATCTTGCAGCGTCTCTGAAGTCAAGAGAGGTTTTAGTCTCGCTTGACTTCAGCATCCCGTGTTTTTTTATAACCGGGGGCACTGCGAGCTAACGATCGGGTTGAGGCCAAAGGTTTTGTTGTTTGTCATAGCCGATCGAGGTCACAAATCCCTGATGAGAGCACATAATGTACAAACACACCAGAACTAATAACGAGAGAGCAGCCACATTTCAATTGTACGATCGCCACGACCACTATCGAAGGAAGAAGTCCGAGGGGAGAGTGGGGGAGGGGGAGAGGGGGAGTGGGGGAGTGGGGGAGAGTCGGAAAATCCGCCTTCTTCCTTCTTGCTTCTTCCTTCTTGCTTCTTCCTTCTTGCTTCTTCACGCTTGACTTCTTCCTTCAGCAGAAGAAAGCCTTTTAAACAAGTCCCTCAATTACCGGATGGAAGTAGAACGCCAGCGCCAAAACCGTATAAGCTGCCAACAGCAAAGTACCTTCTAGCCAGTTAGAGTTGCCGTCAGAACTGATAGAATTGGCGATCAGCACCGACACCGCAACCGCTACAAGTTCAAACGGGTTGAAATTCAAGTCCATCGGTTTGCCCAAGACAAAACCTGCCAAAACCAACACCGGGGCAACAAACAAAGCAATTTGCAAACTAGAACCCACGGCCACAGAAACCGACAAATCCATTTTATTTTTCATCGCCACCGTCACCGCCGTCGTATGTTCGGCCGCATTGCCAATAATCGGCACTAAAATCACCCCGGTAAACAGTGATGTCAGCCCCAAAGTGGCGGTAGCTTCTTCTAGGGTACCAACCAACAGTTCTGACTCGACAGCTACCATCAGGGTACAGGCCAACAGCACCCCAATCCACAGCGGCAGATTGACTTTGTGGTCGGGACTGTCTGGTGCTAAGTTACTTTCGGCTAATTCTTCGAGCATTTCAGTTTCTGCCACCCCTGCATCGTACAGATAACTGTGGGTTTTCATCGAAAACAGCAGCGTCAGCACGTAGACGATAATCAGCACTATAGCAACAGCGCTAGAGAGGTTCTGCATAGTTTCCGGAGGGATGCCAATAGAGGTCGCCTCAACTGCCGTCGGCACCAAAATGGCAATCACGGCTAAGTTCATCGCTGAAGCGTTCAACCGGGCGACTGTCGGCTGAAATTCTTGTTCTTTGTAGCGCAAGCCGCCCAGCAGCATCGCAAATCCCATCACCAGCAGCAGGTTGCTCATAATTGAACCGGTGATGCTGGCCTTGACAACATCTATTAGTCCCGCGTTGAGGGCGACGATGCCGATAATCAGTTCCGTGGCATTTCCGAAGGTAGCGTTTAGCAAACCCCCCAAGTTGGCGCCGAGGACGACGGCGATTTCTTCGGTGGCCGTGCCCATCCAGGCGGCCAGGGGGACGATGGCTAGGGCCGAGGTGATGAAGATTGTGGAGGATTCCCAGCCGAGAAAGTGTCCGGCGATGGACACTGGGATAAATAACAGCAGGCTGGAAATTATTGTGGTTGTGTTTAGCATTTAGATTCTGAAAAGCTCCCAACGGTCAATCATAGCCTGTGGGTAAATGAAAAAAAGGGGTTTTGTTAAAGCTGGGGGGCGCTAGCTGTTGGTCGCTGGTCGATCGAACTCTTATACAGGACGCGACTCGCACGGAGTAGAACAGGCACTCCAAGAAGCGCTATTTTTCTTTATTCGCTATCTTACAATATTTTGCAGTTAATGGCGACCTCTAAAATGCCATGCCATAATTAAACAAAGACTGTGCTGATGATTGAATTTTTTCACCCAATTTTCACTAAACTTTTTCAATCTTCAGACATAAATTAACTGGCAACTACTAACAACCAACCGCTAGATATATTAAGGAGTTTGTCAAAATGAACTCACCTGAAATTACACTGGAGATGCCTTCAGAAGATTTGCCGATCGCCAATCCGATCGATCCTCCTGAAGTCACGCAGCAGCTATCGGAAAACATCATCCTCACCACAGTGGATGACCTGTACAACTGGGCCAAAATGTCCAGCTTGTATCCGCTGATGTTTGGGACTGCTTGTTGCTTCATTGAATTTAGCGCCATGCTCGCTGCTCGCTTCGATTTGGATCGCTGGGGTGTATTTCCCCGGATGTCTCCCCGACAGGCAGATTTGATAATTACGGCCGGCACGATTACGATGAAATACGCTCCGGTTTTGGTGCGAATTTACGAACAAATGCCGGAACCCAAATACGTAATTGCAATGGGCGCTTGCACGATTACGGGCGGAATGTTTAGTGCAGATTCTCCGACTGCTGTGCGCGGTGTGGACAAGTTAATTCCCGTAGATGTCTATGTACCGGGATGTCCGCCCCGGCCAGAAGCGATTATGGATGCGATCGTCAAACTCCGCAAGAAGATTGCCAACGAAAGCTTCCAAGAAGAGCAACAGAGGGAACCAACGCACCGCTACTACACCCGCCCTCACCGGATGAAAATCGTCTCACCAATCCACGAGGGGAAATACCTGAAAACTTCAGCAAGACAGGTGCCACCGCCAGAAATTGCACCTTCTGGATTGTCAAGATTCCAACTGGTTGAATTAACTTCTGCTACCTTTCATGATTAATATTGGACTGACATAATCAGTCTAGAAACTATTCCACGATAGTAATAGGGTACGCACGGCGCACCTTATTACTATGGCTAATGTGAAAATTGACTTTTTATGTAAGTCATGAAACAGCCAAACGATCGAGATAGCCCGCCGGAAAAAACCTAATTATGATGCAAAATATTGATATTGGACTGACTCACATTGCCCTCCCGGTTTCAAATGTCGATCGCAGTATTGAATTCTACTCCAAATATGCTGGGATGCAAGTAGTTCACCGCCGCATTGATGCAGAAACGGGTGTTGCTGTGGTCTGGATTTCCGATCGCACTCGCCCTTTTGTAATTGTGCTAATTCAAACAAACTCCGTACATCCCGTTCTGTCTCCCTGGGCACACCTCGGAGTAGGTTGCAAAAGCCGCGAATACATGGATTCTCTCTGCGACAAAGCACGTCAAGAAGGCGTACTGCTTGAGGAACCAAAAGATTCTGGATATCCGATCGGCTACTGGGCTTTTTTGCGAGACCCAGACGGTCACACGCTGGAACTATCCTACGGGCAAGAAATCGGATGTACAGTGGAGGATGCTACTTAAAGTTATAATAAACAAATCGCCCTCCAAACCCGATCGTTTCTCATCTGGAAATAGACTGGAGAATCAAATGACTGCAGCAATCATCGCACCACCCAGAAAAGAATCACCCCTTCTGTTTGAGGGACTCACTTGGAGAGAGTTCAAAGCAGTTGAGCAATTGTTAGACCGTCCAGGATATCGACTTTCTTTCCTGGATGGAGTTTTGGAGATTAAACTAATGCCTGGAGAACCCCACGAAACCGTTAAGAAGAGAATTGCCGCATTGGTGGAACTGTACCTGCTGATGGCGGGGTTTGACTTTACTCCAACTGGCTCAATGACGCTAGAAAGTGAAGGCGTAGCCGTTAAGCGAGAGGCGGATGAATCTTATAAACTTGCCCCTGGTCGTATGCTACCCGATCTGGCGATCGAGGTCGTGTTTTCCAGTGGCGGCATCAACCAACTGGAGGTATACAAGCGGCTGAAGATAAAGGAAGTGTGGTTCTGGGAAGATGGATTGTTAGAGGTTTATCACCTGCGGGGAGAGGGCAATACACTTCATTATGAAAAGGTTTCCAGTAGTGAGGAGGTGAAAGGGATAGATTTTGATTTGTTGTTGCGTTGCATCAATATGGTGAATCATGTTGATGCACTTAAGACTTTTCAACAGGCACTTCAGAAATAGCTGGGAATAGGGGATTTCGCCTCCTTTCACCACCTTTGTTGACATCTCAATATCCGCAAAAAGCAATGGGGAATGGCAATGACGCAAGTTGTAATTGTGGGAGCGGGGCCAACTGGTGCGGCACTTGCTTTGCTGCTGGTAAAACGAGGTATTTCTGTTACCTTGGTTGAGGCTGCAAAAGATTCCTACCGAGTGTTTCGCGGTGAAGCGTTAATGCCCAGCGGATTGGATGCGATCGCCCAAATGGGCTTATCCACTATGCTAGAAGGTGTTCCACACCGACAAATTGATGCCTGGGAGTTCGTTGTGGGCGATCGGCAACTATTTCGAGTTGATGAGCCAATGGGGTCTAATCAACCTTGTACGCTGGTATCGCAACCGCCTTTGCTAGAAACACTAATTTCAGAAGCTAAGTTGCATCCAGAGTTTGAATTTATCTCAGGTGTTCCCGTAAAAGATTTACTGTACAGCAACGATCGCATTGCGGGTGTAAAGCTAGGAGATGGGCGAGAGATTCCTGCTGCACTTGTGATTGGTACAGATGGTAGAAACTCGGTTGTACGACAACGTGCAGAATTAGAGTTAGTAAAACAGCAGAATAGTATAGATGTTCTGTGGTTTAAACTTGCCGCTCATCCTCGGTTTGTGGCGGATAATGTATTTTATTCCATCCTGAATGGCGGTAGCGGATTTAGTGTCTTTCATGGGGCAGAATCAGGTAAACTTCATCTGGCTTGGGTGCTATCGGCAGATGACAAAACGGATCGGAAACACACAGACTGGGCAGAAACTTTCGCATCGCGATCGCCTGCGTGGATGGCAGAACATTTCCGCAACTGTGCGGATACGAGCGAATCTCCGATGCGATTATCTGTTGTGGTTGGTCGCTGTCCGCGCTGGCATCGACCAGGAATCATACTTTTGGGGGATGCGGCACATCCGATGTCTCCGGTTCGCGCTCAAGGAATTAACATGGCGTTCCGCGATGTAATTGTTGCGGCCAATCACCTTGTACCTTTATTGAAAGCAGGCGCTAATTACGAGGATATTGACTTAGCATTATCGCGGATTCAGGCAGAACGCGAACCAGAAATTATTCGCGCCCAAAAACTTCAAGCACAAGAAGCGTGGAAAGGCGAACAACTGCGAAAAAATGGATTATTGCGTTTATTGATGATGCAAACGGCTCCGTTTTTGGGTGAAAAAATTAAACAATTTTGGGTAAAAGGACAGTATGAGTTGCGCCAAGGAGTAACAGAGGTAAAATTGGTGGTGTGAAATGAGGAAATTAAAACCTGACTTACCCATCCAAACCAAAGAAACCGGGTTTTTACCTTTTCTGCGATGCTCTAATATCAATTCCGGTTGTATCGGAATGATTAAACCACAGAGGGCACAGAGGACACAGAGAAAGAGAAGAGAGAGATAATAATTCCGATGTTAACGGATTTGATATAACCGAGTATTTTTGCGAAAAACCCAGTTTCTGACTACCCGTGCGTCCAGGACTATAAAACTTAGGAGAAAATTGTATGCGATCGACAACTCTCAAAGGACCGATCGGCACTATTCACATCATCGAAGCCAGCCCCCCTGTCACCGCTGCGGAGTCTGAGCCACTGCCGGTGGTGTTCGTGCACGGTATGGCGGTTTCCGCGAACATCTGGGAGGCGCAGCTTGCCCGTGTCGCCCGTACCCGACGCGCGATCGCCCTTGATATGCGGGGACACGGCGATTCCGCACCGCCGGAGGACGGCAACTACGCGCCCGCCTCCTGTGCAGCGGATGTTTTGGCGGTACTGGATGGGCTGGGACTCGATCGAGTGGCGATCGTTGGACACAGTTTCGGTGCTTGTATTGCCCTCGCCACAGCAGCCAGCGCACCGCACCGCATCGCGCGGTTGATTCTGGCAGACGCACCTGGAGACTTTACCAAGGTGCCTGCAGATGTGCACGAACTGATCGTCTCCTTCCAGAGGACTCTGGAGACGGAGGATTGGCGGGCTGCTGTGGAAACCAGCTTCAACGAGGCGCTGACAGGAAGCAGGGCCCATACGCGCGATCGGATTCTCGCTTGGTTGGCGACGACTCCACACGATCGCCTGTTTGGAATGTATCGCCAGATGTTTGCTTTTGACGCAGTTGATTCTCTCGATCGCTACCTAGCAGCCCCTGGAACACGAGCCCACTCCATTATTGCCCCCTCAAACACTTTTCCCTTCAGCCTCCACATCCTCCGTCCCACACTGACGACAACTACGCTACCCGATACTGGACACTGGCTAATGCTGGATGCGCCAGAGGCCTTTGCTAAGGAACTGGATATCTGTTTGGAAGGTGTTTAATATAGATTTAGACAAAATCTGTTAGTCTTACCAAAATTCATCGAGAGTTAAGTTGTGGGGGTTTTTGAGGATGAAGGCGTTGTTGTCTTTGATTAAGTCACCGCTACAGAGAATCGGTAAGCGTTCTTGATAAGCTTTAATCGCCAGGATATAATCTTTGTCTGCAAGTGAAGTTTGAATTTTCCGCAATTTGGCAACTACAAGGCCGATGAGAGTAATTTCGCCACTTAATTTTTGGGTATTTGGGGTGTGAATTTGCATAACAATTCCCTGAATAATCGTGTTGGGAATGCTGGTAAGTAGTTCGCTTAAAATTTCAATTTGAGGGCGATTTTCTGCGTTTTCTAGGGTTTGGATTGCCTCGCGGATGCGGGCTGCATAATCTCCCAGGTTTTCCCGGTTAGGTAGCAATATTTCAAATTCTTCTGCATCGGCTGTTGGTTTGTGCCAAAGTGTGGCATTATCTAAGAAAGGTTTGTCTTCATGCCAGCCGTGAGTTTGTAAGTAATTTCTCAGTTGATTTAGCTTGATTGTTTCGAGAGTTTGGCTATCTTTTACGGTGATTTTCATGGTTTAACTCCTTGGCTAATTCCCTCCATAATTGACTGAAGGGCGGCGACTGTAAATTGGTTGGTTCTGGGGATGGCGACGGTGACAGTGTTTGTGTTTTGTGTTTTTGGCTTTCCCCGCAGCGATATCCAATATCCGCAGCCTCTGATGCAGAGTTCTGTTTCCGACTGGGTTAACCAGTCTTCGGGTGTTTCGGGGATTAAAACGACAACTAAAATTCGGGGAATGGCGAAGTCATCCATTCTTAAGTCGTCGTAGTTTTTGAGCTTGAGGGGGTAGCGGATGGAGTTATCGTCTTGGATATCTCTTGATGTAGATTTTAACTGCAATTCTAAGCGAGGTGCTCTGATGGGGCCTGTCCCGCCTTTGGCAGCTACTCCCCAGTCTACGCTGTCATCGTCTACGGAAGGTTTGTAGACGGAATAGCCGGCAACGGTGGTGACAGCTTGCAGGTAGATGTTGCTGAATTGTTCTTTTTGTTGGTTAATGTCCACTTCAATAGTTTTGGATTATTAGAGTTGCTGACTTGCATTCCTGTTTCTTAATTAAAGGTTCCCAGATGCCTGCAAAATCTGCTTTATGTGTTCTCCTAAAACTTTTATTTCTTTTGCCTGAACAATGTATCCCAAGTGGATCATCAGCCTTGTTAGACTAATAGATTGTTGACTCGTAGGTATTGTTTCACTTACGATTTCTCCCTGCGCGGTTATGAAAGGGCCACTAAAAAGTACACCAAGTAACCAAACTCTTGTGTATCCCGCAAATGTCCCTGACTTGGTGTTGAACATTCCTTCATTTACAATCAACACAGGTGAGCCAGAAGAACCAGGGAAACAGGCTGCATCAATTACATTTGTGCTTGTTCCTTTAAAATCCACAGCCGGATGAGTTGCAGTAGTTCCTCTTCTAATAAGCGGTAAATTGTTAACCTCATCCCACAACCCGTTAGGATAGCCTATCATTAGCACTTCTTCCACTGCACTAAGTTCTTCAAGGTCAGCCTTAGATAAAATAGAACTATTGTCAAGCGCGCAGTTAAATATAGATTTCCCCTGTATTTCAGCTTCACTCCGTAGAGGTTGAAATAGCATTGCACATAAATCTACATTATTGTCAGGATGAGAAACCCAGCGGTTTTCAAAATCATCTAAGTCCACAGTAAAGAAGTCGCCAGATGGCTGTGGTTCTTCTATAGTTTTATCTAATTCATGCAGTTGAAAACTCCCTGTTACAGCGCCAGCCACAACGTGGTTATTAGTTATTATTGCAGGTATATGTGTCTGCTCATCGACTAGAAAGTTGAAGAAAAAGCCAGTACCCGTGCCTTCCTCACCTGAAGAGAATTGGACTGCTATCCGAACGGTACTGAAAAGGAGCTTTTCACTTATTGTTGTTGGTTTAATCATGTTAAAATTTTGACTAATTTTTCGGAGGCGTTCAGCTAGCTTCACATTCTCCCATTTTATCATTACTCTTCAATTTCCACATCCACCGCTTCTAACTCAGCTTCCAACTGCTCAATCCTCGGCAAACATCCTTTCAGGAAAAGCTGTTTCTCAGTCAGCAGCTAAATGGTCTATAACTTTTGCTCCCCATCCTCGCTGCTGTTGTCAGTTTAAAATATTCCGTCCAATTGGCCAGTAAAGCAACACTAATTGGCGATTAACAGAAAGTACGGCCCGCACTTGATATCGCACAATACGTTCCTTAAGTTCTCGCAAAAAATCATGATAATCTTCAGCAATTGACGAACTATCCGCCAGAACCCACCCTCTGCCGATTTTCCCGAATCATCGCCTCTCACTTGGCCCTCTCGGCAAATTGCCTCTCCAACTTCGCCGTCAAATGCAGCATCTTCTCGTCCAAACTCTCCTCCTCCTCCTCCTCCGCCTCCGCCCTCACATACCTCTCAGGAGTTAAAATATAACAGTTACCGTTTTGCTTTTTTGTTGCCTTTTGACTCCGCACCAGTGTTACAACTCTTCTGGAAAGTACATTTGCCGCAAATCTGCCCCGCCCTAACCCAACTGGCCTCACTTCTCCAGAACTTAGGTAAAAAGCACCTAAAGTATGATGCGAAACTCGGGCAATACTCCTACTCTATAAATTGATCGGGCATTAAACCGATCTCCACAACCGCCAAGATTTATTGCCAAAAATTAAATCTTTCCGGCGAAAAGTTGCTATTTAATGAATAAGACTTTACAATCCAGCAATGTAAATCAATTTCTCAATGAACAGCTCTGCAAACACTAACCCGAAATGGGTCGCAAGTGCCAAAAAGCAGCAAAAGCTACCTTTTTTAACTCTTTCAACAGCAAAGCATTGGCAGAAAAACCCAGGGATCGACGGTTGGCATCTTGGAACGAATGCTTTGCTCGCAATACTACAAATGTATCAAAACTTATCTGCCAAAATTTACCCCTAACAGATGCCTAGCTGCAACTCTTGCTGCGTCAGGTTTTAGTCTCTAATTAGGCGGGTTTTATTGTCTTTAACTACTTGAGGATTCGATCGCATGGTTTCGATTTCTACAACTCAATCCGATCTGCTACCTTTGTCTTCGCCAACCGTTACGGCTGCAACCCAAAGCAGCGTGACTGCTGCAACAGGGGTGTGCGTGACGGTTCACGGTCACTTTTACCAGCCGCCCCGGGAAAACCCTTACCTGGACGCGATCGAACGCCAAGCCAGCGCCTCTCCAGCCCACGACTGGAACGAACGCATTGACATCGAGTGCTACCGCCCCAACGCCTTTGCCCGCATACTCAACGATCGCGGCGAAGTCACGGGGATCGTCAACAACTACGAGTATATGAGCTTTAACATCGGGCCGACCCTGATGAGCTGGCTCGAACGCTACGACACGGAAGTCTACCAGCGGATTCTCGAAGCCGATCGCAAAAGCTGCCAGCGGCTCAACGGTCACGGCAACGCGATCGCCCAAGTGTACAATCACATCATCATGCCGCTGGCTAACGAGCGAGACAAATACACCCAAATTCGGTGGGGGGTCGCAGATTTTCGCTCCCGGTTCGGTCGCGATCCCGAAGGAATGTGGCTCGCCGAAACCGCCGTAGACTACGCCACCCTCGAAGTTTTAGTCGCTGAAGGCATCCGCTTCATTGTCTTAGCCCCCTCCCAAGCAGAACGCTGCCGCCCGTTGATCGCGCAAAACCAAGAAGGGGAACCAGCGTCCAATTCCGAATGGCACGAAGTCGGCGGCGGTCAAATCGATCCGACTCGCCCGTACCGCTGCTATTTGAAACCAGAAATGCGGTTGATGGCTGACCACCAACTCTCGCCGCTGAGCACTCACCATTTTGGCCGCAGGCACTTCCAAAATTCCGAAGCCGCACCTGCCAACACTCCCTACATCGATATCTTTTTCTACGATGGCCCGATCTCGCGGGATATGGGCTTCAATGACGTTCTCAGCAGCAGCCACCACTTGGCAGGGCGGTTGGGTCAAGCAGTACGGGGAGACCACCGACCGGCTCAATTAATCTGCGTGGCGACGGACGGCGAAACTTTCGGCCATCACAAAAATAGTACCGAAAAATGCCTCGCTTACGCATTTACAGAAGAGTTTCCCCGCCGCGGCTGGACGGTGACGAATTTTGCTCATTATTTAAGTCAAAATCCGAGTGTTTGGGAAGTGGAACTCAAACCCGTAACGGCCTGGAGTTGCTCTCACGGGGTCGATCGCTGGCAAGATGATTGCGGCTGCGGTGGTGGGGGTGGGTGGCACCTGCTGTGGCGCAAGCCTTTGCGGGATACTTTGAATTGGCTGCGCGATCGACTGATTCCGATTTACGAAGAAGCGGGACGCAAGCTGTTTCGCGATCCCTGGAAAGCCAGAGATGAATATATTGAGGTCATCCGCGATCGATCGCCCGCTAACGTTGACAGTTTCCTCAAACGCCATCAAGTGCGCGAACTCGATGCCTCCGAACAGGTAGACGCACTGCGACTGCTGGAAATGCAGCGCCACACCCTGTTAATGTTCACTAGCTGCGGCTGGTTTTTTGAAGAAATCTCGCGGCCAGAAGGCGTGCAAATTCTGCGCTACGCGGCCCGGGCGCTGGAATTGGCGGGCGAAGTTACCGGCGTGCAGCTAGAAAAGGATTTTGTCGATCGACTAGCCCTCGTACCCAGCAACGTTGACTATTTCCAAACAGGGGCCGAAGTTTACCGCAAACTCGTGGTGACAGCCCAAATTAGTCTCAGACAGGTAGCCGCCCACTACGCGATCAGTTCTCTGTTTGCCAAATATCCCCGCGAACAACGAGTTTACTGCTATCAGGCCCTGCAGGAAGATTTCCAAATTCAGCGCATGGGATCGATGACTCTGGCTGTGGGTCAATTGCAGTTAACCTCGGAAATTACGCGGGAAACAGAGGTTTTTGTGTTTGCTGCGTTGCACCTCGGCGGCTGGGACTTCCACTGCTGTATTCAGCCTTTTGGCAGCCGCCGATCGTACACTATGCTCAAAGAGCGGTTGTTTGGAGTTATGCAAGAAGCTTCGGCGGCCCACGCGATTCTGGAAATGGTGCGGCTGTTTGGGGATCAGTCCTTTAGCTTGCGGGATTTATTCGCTGAGGAACGCCACCGGATCGTGCAGTTGCTGAGTCAGGAAAATTTGACTCGGTTGGATCAGCTTTACACTCAGGTTTACCGGGAAAATTACGGGGTGATGATGGCGTTCCACCGCGACGAACTCCCGGTGCCGGTAGAGTTGCAGGTGGCTGCTGAGGTGGCTTTGGGACACCGCTGTGTGACGGCGGCTAAGGCCCTGGAACTGGAAACCGAGAACCCGGAGGCGCTGCTGGCAGAAATAGAGGCGATCGCCACTGAAAGCGGCCATCTCCGCTGTCAGTTGAACGTTCCCGAAGTCAAGGAAATTTTGGAAAAGATGGTTTGGCGATCGCTAGACGCGCTGCTGCAAGCAGGATCGGGTGTGGATGAGCGCTCGCCTGTCAAGTTGGAAGCTGATATCCGCACGATCGAGCGTTTGATTGCTGTGGGCGATCGGCTGAGTTTAGGCTTGTGTTTGGACAAATCGCAGGAACTGTATTTCGATTCTCTGTACAGCCAAATTGTGCCTCTGTGTTTGGGCTGGCTGCAACGGCAAGATGCCTCGGCGGACGAAACTGCGGGGGCTGCCGTTGCCTTGGAAATTGCGCGTTCAGGCGGCGGCTGGGAGTTGTCTTCGATCCGGCAGTTGCTGGAGTTGGGTCAAACCTTGGCAGTTGATGTGGAGTGTTGGTTAAATCAGTTAAGTTAACAGTTTCCCGATTAGCCGGCATCAATTCCCGTCCTTGAGAATCCGCCCGATCGAGCTTTAAATGCCGATCAGGCCTGCGGGTTCAACCGAGAATAGATCGGCCTGGATGCCTCCATGCCGATCTTGGCTGGCGATCGAAGCACCGACAGAGAACCGCCAATTTTGTTTAAGTTTTCGCTCTACTTATGTGGGAAGATAAAAAGACTGTCCCCAAAGCGTACAGATGTTCTGCACTTGCGCGCTTTGTAGAGTTTGAAAGAAAGAACACTAAGTTTAAATTTATGAAAGTTGGCGATCGCGTTTGCATTAAAAACTCTGTTGTTGTCTACCACCATCCTGAAAATCGCAGTCAACCATTTGATATTAAGGGTATGGAAGGAGAAGTCGTGGCGATCGTTCAGGAATGGCACGGCAGACCTGTCAGTGCTAATTGGCCGGTTCTAGTTCAGTTTGACAAAAAATTTAAAGCTCATTTCAAAGAAGATGAGGTTGAATTGATCTCTTCTGAAGTCTAGTTGTTTGATCCCCGACTTCTTAAAGAAGTCGGGATCTTGGGGTTCAGTTTTTTAAAGTGGGATTAAGTTAATATTCGTAATTTATTTAATCCTTAATTTTTCGACCCTCTGCGGCTGAACCAACCTAAAATATTCCAATCTCCCTGCATTTTCTGCAATTCCTGCTGATGCTGCTTGGCTGTAGCGTAATACCACTGGCAGTGAAGTTCTAGTTCTTGACGGTACTTAATTTCATCGTAAAACTCGCGGACAATTTGGTGTCTCTGAAAAATTTCGGCCGCGGGAGTCGGTTCTGGGGCAATGTTTTGCAACTCGTGGGGCAGCATGACTGTTTGGGGGCGACGGTGGCTAATATTGGCTGTATTGACTTTAAGCTAACACACTAAATCATAGAATTTTAGATTTTAGATTTTAGATTTTAGATCGTATCCGTTTGATTCGGAATTTTATCTGATGAAGTTTTGTAGGGGCGCGTTCGCCCAGATATTTGATAAGTATAGACAAATTATATAAGCCCGCCACGCCCCTATAATTGGGATGCAACCGGATTTGATATTAGCTTAAATTCTTCAATCTAAAATCCAAAATTTAAAATCTAAAATTCTGTTAAAGCCATCCCCGCAGCCGATAAACGATTAAGCCGATGTATTCTTTCAAAGCTTTAGTTGACTGGTTTAACTGATAGGTATCCGGCAATAAATCCAAGGCGACTGCTTGCCAATTGCTTTGGGATGCTGCGATATCCTGCTGCGTGATTTGAAAGTCTGTTGGTGCGGCAATTGCTTTTATTCCCTGACGCTTGAAAATTAAGAGCGATCGAGTCATGTGCATCGCCGATGTCACTAGCAAAACCGGCCCTTTTATAGCTTTAGCATCTAAAATTTTCCGCACGTTGACGGCATTTTGATAGGTGTTGTGTGAATCGGGGTCTTGCAGAATTGCTGATGCCGGTACACCCATTGTTTGGGCAATTTCTGCCATGTCTGCCGATTCTGGAGGCCCGCCGCCTTTCCAATCTACTCTACCGCCGCTGAGAATTAGCAGGGAAGCTTTGCCTTGCCGGTAAAGTCGGGAACCATAGATTATTCGATCGCCCGCTTCACCTAATTCTACCCAAGGACGGGGAGGTAAAGCTGCTTTGACACCACCGCCCAAGACGATTATCGCTTCAGCTTGGGGGAGTTCGGCGGTTGGTAAGTTTTGCCATTCGAGCGATCGAACTAACGATTTTGAAACCCAACCGCTACTTCCGAGCAGTAAAATAATTAGAGCCGCAGCAATTGGCGCCGCCGCCCATTTGGGACGCTTCCAAAGTGTGATTAAAGCCGCCATCATTAACAGGCAACTCAACCCCAAAGGATAAATAAACAGCGGCAGGAGTTTCGATAGAAATAGAAACATTAAGCAAGTAATTCAAATTGCTCGTTAGCGGTAATGGGTAATTGGAAATGAACCATCGTTAGTCGCTAATCTGTAATTGGTAATTTAACGGGCGGGAGTGGTTAATTTTTAGTAGTGAGTTTTTAATTATGAACTCTTTAACTTAAAACTTACAACTCAATACTCAAAACTATTTTCAGTGCTAGCGACGATCCTCTGGTCCAGATAACCAACCAAAAAATGTAGCAGCATCACCCCTAGAGGTTTTGCTATATTTATGGCCGTCCCTTTGCACTACTTCTTTGTTGAGGATAGCATCCGAGGTTGTGTCCTTGGAATTTATATTCGGGTTGAGTAGTAATTCGTTGTGCCACCAAGCGACAATTAAACCTGCTGCCACGCCACCGATGACACCCAAGCCGAGACTCAGGGGCAGCGTACATCCTACTAAGCGAAACCCAACGGTAAACAACACAAACCATATCAGGGCGGGGCTAAACCCCTTGGAGTCTCCGGTAAATTTTGGCATGAGCTGTAAGTTTTGTTTGTAATAACACAGAAAGATATTGACAATATTAGCAGACAAGTAAGATTGCCAAGGGCGATCGCGCTGCAACTACTCCCCACAAATCAAGTTTAATTGTACCTCTAAGTCTTGCGCGGCATCTACAATCTTTAAAGAAATTTGCTCTAATTCTGTAAAAGGTTCAAAAGTGGCTTGCTGCGAACTCAATAGTTCGGCTGTCGCGTCGGCAATATCGCCCCGGCGCTGTTGCAGCCGTTCTCGCAATACAGCAATTGGTGCGGTGCAGTAAACGATTTGCCAGGATAAGCCGTGGGATTGAGCCTGATTAATCGCATCGGTTCTCAAGTTTTGGCGATCGAACTTTGCATCTAAAATCACATCCCAACCTCGGTCAGCCAGAATTATCCCCAACTCTAACAATCTACCATAAGTCTGGGCCGTCATTTCATCCGAGTACAAATCTTGCCCCCCGCGTTCATTTAAAGAAATCCCGCCTAAATGTTTGCGAACAGCATCGGATCGAATATGAATTGCCCCAGTGCGCCGAGCCAAATATCGAGCCGCTGTACTTTTGCCAGAACCAGATAAACCCGACATCAAAGTTAACTTTCCTGGGCGTGGTTGTGTGTATTGCCAAGCTTGTTTATAGTAATGAGCTGCTGTCTGTGAAATGTGTGCTTTTTGGGCAGTTGGAATCGAGGCATCATCCAACATTAACGAAGTTACTTTTGCTCTCACATAAGCTTGACGGCTCAAATACAGAGGCAGCAGTTGCAGTCCTTCCCAATCGCCTGTTTGTTCGATGTAAGTATTGAGAAAAGCATTTCCCAAGTCTCTGCGCCCGCGCGATTCCAAATCCATTACTGTAAAAGCGACATCGTACATGACATCAACAAAGCGAAAAGGCTCGTTAAATTCAATGCAGTCGAACAGTAATATTTTATCTTGCCAGAATGCTATATTCCGCAAGTGCAAATCTCCGTGGCACTCGCGAATTTTATTATTGGCAACCCGCAAGTTAAATAAGTCTTTATTTCTCGCAAAAAACGTATCCGTATAATCTTTAGTTTCCTGAAATTGCACCTGAGTCTGCGGCCCGCCGATATATTTTTGCGAAATCAGGTAATTGTTGTTTATTGCTGTGCGAATCTGACTGACTTCGCCAAATGTGCGAATGTAGCTATTACTAATTGCCCTGCTGTGAAAGTTGGCAACTTCCCGCCCTAAGTCTGCCATAAGTTGCTGGGTCAACAGTCCGCGTTCCAACAAACTAAGCAACAGCGAATCTTGAGGAAACTCCCGCATTTTCAGAACATATTCTACAGCAAATTCAACCGGAGTTATAGCAGGTAAGTTTCTGCCAAATTGAAACGAATCCCCAATTTTAACAATTGTCAAAACTTCTAGATAAATTTCCGGTGCAGTGCGTCGGTTCAGCAGCAATTCTTGGGTGCAGAAATGCTGCCTTTTCTCCAAGGTTGAATAGTCCAAAAAACCAAAATTGACTGGTTTCTTGATTTTGTAAGTATAATCTCCTGTCAGGAGAACAAAGGAGCCATGAGTCTGAATTAGCTGCACAGGTTCTGTCACCCCGTGCGGGTAAAACCCGGGCTGCAACATTTGCTGAATCAGAGGTGGGAGACAAGTCATAGCGATTTTAGATTTTGGATTTTAGATTTTAGATTGGGGATTTTGGATTTTGAATTTTAGATTTTAAGTTGGGGACTTTAGATTGGGAGTGGGGATGTTGACTTTAATCCGATTTATTATAGAGTTGATAGTTAGTGTAAAAAAAAGCAGCGATGACAGAAAATAATCAAGAATCTGGTTCAGTGGACGTGTTTGGCGTAGGCAATGCCCTTGTAGACATCCTAGCATTGGTAGAAGATGGATTTGTACTCGACCACGGGCTGAATCGCGGCGGGATGACGCTGATGGATTCGGAAACGCAGGGGGGAATTTTGCACGATTTAGAGCACAATTCGCTGCAAATGCGATCGGGGGGTTCGGCGGCAAATACGATGATTGGTTTGGCTCAGAGCGGCGGTAAAGCGTATTATTCGGGGAAGGTTGCTAAGGATACTAACGGGGAATTTTACCGCCAAGATTTGCTGGCGGCGGGGATTGATTTTAACGTGCATCCTGCTGCTGAGTCGAAGGAGCCCACTGGTACTTGTGTTGTGCTGACTACGCCGGATGCGGAACGCACGATGTGTACTAATTTGGGGGTTTCTACTACTCTGGCTGCGACTGATATTGATGTCGATCGCCTGTCTCACTGCAAGTACAGTTATGTTGAGGGCTATCTTTGGGATGCTCCAGAACCGAGAAAGGCTAGTATTGAGACGATGGAACAGTCTAAGCGTCTGGGTGTGAAGGTAGCTTTTACTTTTTCGGATGGCTTTTTAGTCGATCGATTTGCTGATGATTTTCACAAGGTGGTTTCGGAATATTGCGATGTAATTTTTTGCAATGCTGATGAAGTTCGGAGCTTTTTTAAGGAAGAATCTCTGGAAGAGTGCGCTCGGAAAATGAGCGAGATTTCGGATTTGGCTTTTATCACTAATGGGGAAAAAGGCTGCATGGTGGTGGAGAACAAACAGATTGTTGATGTGGCGGGATTTCCGGTAAAGGCGATCGATTCTGTGGGTGCTGGGGATGCTTTTGCGGGCGGTGTTTTGTTTGGAATTACTAACGGTTTGAGTTCTGTACAAGCGGCTCGCTGGGGCAATTTCTTGGCTTCTAGCGTGGTGCAGATTCATGGGCCTCGGCTTGAGGGTTCTCAGGCTCATCTTTTGAGTGAGGTGATTTCTGGTTAGGAATTGAAAGGGGCGATCGCACTTTTTGTGTTAAGGGCGATCGCACTTTTTGTCGTAAGGGCGATCGCACTTTTTTGAACCGCAGATGAACGCGGATGGATTAAGGGCGATCGCTCTAGTTTGGTGAAGGAGACGCAACCAAATAAGAGCTAAACATAATCTAGTTTATGCCCTCAAATGAAGAATTCGTTTTTATTAATTGAATCCCTGGAAACTCCGTCTAAAAACGCCAAGTATTCTCCTGTTGATTTGATACCTATTGCCGTATCTTTGAAAGGGTTAAGGAAGCCACGTTCCAACTCTAGAAAATCTAAATCTCCAAAGCTTAAATCGATTAACTTAATTTTGTCAGTTCCTCGAAATCCTGAAGTGCCAAAATCTGTGATCAGATCGATTCCATTTTTGATATCTTCTCTAGAAGGACTATCATTAATGCGGATACCATCATTTTTCCCTATGACAAATATATCACTGTCAAAACCACCAGATAGAGTATCTTTGCCTTTTCCACCAATCAGAGTATCATCGCCGTCTTCTCCCATGAGAGAGTCATTGCCATCACCACCATCAAGATAATCAGCCCAGTTACCACTACCGCCCCATAGGGTATCGTTATCTTCTCCACCAGTAATCGTATCTTTACCATCGTTGCCTTCTAAACTATCGTTGCCCTTACCTCCAATAACTGTATCGTCTCCTTTCCCACCAAAGATAGTGTCGTTATTATCGCCACCTTCAATCAAATCGTTGTCTTCTTCGCCATTGATGAAATTGTTGTCTTTATCGCCATAAAGAGTATCATTGCCAGTACCGCCAAATATTTCATCCTCTCCTGAGTTGGCATAAAATATATCGTTTCCAGCATCACTGTAACGAGAATCACCAAAGAAGTTTAAGCCCTGGTCACTACCATCTAACTTGTCATCCCCAGCAGTACCATAAACAATATCATCCTTATCTCCTGATGTATTTGTAAAGATCAGAGCTTTTGGTTGAGGTAAATTATTGCCGTTTGGTTTTTCAACAGCGATGCTCCCATCATGTTTTCCGCCAAGGGCATTAGTGTAACCATTTTCTTTAAAATTGGGACTCGGATTGAGGAGTTGTTGAATGGGAGTGGGATTGAATAGTTTGCCAATTTCTCCTAAACTGTCTCTTCGATCAATAATTTGCTTAAAAGTCTGGACAACCCAAGTATGTTCCTGACCTATATCAGTAGCAACTCCACCAAAATCCATTTGGAATGATTCATGAGCCTGTTCAGCGAATAACTGATTTCCTGCAAGACTTTTGCTGCCTACAAAAGCCCTTGAGAAGTTAGACACTTCTCTAAATTTTGGTAAATATATTCCTTGAACTGGATCTACAAAATCAGCTTCCGCAGTTCTACCATCTATATCGTATCCAATGCCAGGAACAAAAGCTGAGAAAGAACTTAGGTTAGTCTGCGATGGTGGATCGAGAGCCAAAATAGAATTCACTCCTATTCCATTAGCTTTAGTTTCTTTACCATCATTTTTATCAAGGAAACCATTTTTGTAGATTCTGGCAATTTCATTACTTAGTAATGACCCCAAGCTGTGACCTACTAAATTTAAATTCTTACTGGCATATTCAGCATCAATGCCAAACTCTTTCAGCTTATTAACTGCAAATTCAGCAACAGGTCGAATCCACTTAGCTCCCGTATAGTTACCAAGTCTCATGAGAGCATTAGGATTATTATCCTTCTCATCTACTCTTCCACCAGCAGCCGCTTGTCTCCAATCGAGAAGAAACACATTATCGTTAGTTTTTGTAGTTAAGGCTTTTGCTATGTCAGAAAAATCTCCATCACTATCAGACTTATCGTCAGGGTTATCATTCAAACCGTGAATAATGACCCATGTTTTTTTAGATTCAGTTGAATTAATTGGTGTGGAAGTTAGGGAAGATGGAAAACGCTTAAGGCTAACTTCACGTTGATTCTTCTGTTTTATCTCCAAATCATTAGGTAACTGACCATAGGGAAGAAATGTAGAACCCTCCCCCAGCCTGTCATTAATATAACCTGCTCCAACGCCTACTGTAACTCCCGCAATGAGACCGCCAATGCCAAATCCTTTACTAAACTCTGCTACTCCTATGGAACCTGCTGCTATACTGGTTCTTGTTCTGCTAATCCCGTCTTTTAATTTTTTGTCAGTATCAGAATCTTCAAAAAAATTGGCAGTAATGGTATCTGTTTCTGTGATTAGCTGATTAAGATTTGATGTTCGCACATTAATCTGCGTGTCACCCAGATTACCAAATCCAGGTATTTGCAGTTTCAGATTATCGTCACCACCTGTACTATCCGATTTTAACGTGACTTTAAAATTTAGCTGATCACCCGGCTTGACATTTTCAAATTTCTTGGGTGAAATATCTTTCACATAGTTGAAATCATCATCAGCAGGTACGAGAGTAATTTCCTGACTGACTCGATCTAAGCCCTCTGTAATTGCACTCACCAAATTAGCACTATCTGAGTCTAATCTGACAACTTTACCGAAACCTAATTTATTAACTAGGTCGTTATACACTGAAATATTGTTTACATTATCTATTTCGGATATAGATGTAACAGCAAAAATAGGCACTATACCTGCATCAATCAGCGCCTCGCGAACTTGCTGAATACTCGGATAATCTTCTCCGGTTCCCGGCGGATTGCCATCAAGAACAGCATCGCCATTGTTTGGTCTGGTAATTCCCGCCTGAATCCCACCATCACCCGCTTGGTAAAACGGTGCATCTGTAGCTACAACAACAACACGTCGCGCACTATCTCGGAAACCAATTTCAGAAGTGCCAGCACGACGTGCCGTTTGTAACAGGGCTTCCAGTGATGCTTCCGGTTCTTGAGCATTACCAGGGAGAATAGTTAGATTATTCACTGCCGATTGCAGTTCATTTTCATTTTTGGTTAGTGGTAGATTAGTACGATAAACATAATGACCTGCATCAATACTTCCGATCCCTTCTATTGGCTTGTCAACGAAACTGCCAAGACCAAATTGAGTATCCGGCTGCTGATTTGACAGAGTATCAACTAAATTTGGTACTAGACGCTGGAAAGTAGACACGTCATCACGGAAGGAGTTAGAAGCGTCTTGCAGCAGAAAAACATCAAGCGGAAGCTGGTCAGTTGTCGCACTCGCACTAACCGTTGAAGAACTTGGCATCTGAGCAGCCACAGTATCCACACTTTCAACACTCAATGCGCTGCGAGTGGTTGAACTAGAAGCATCCCCAGGCACTGTCACTGTAATATCTAAAGTAATTTCGCCACCGGGCGGCAAAAACACATCGATCGTATCCGCTGACAGAATAGTTCCCGGAGTGCTCGACAGTATCTCTCCTTTCTTAATTTGAATACCAGATGCTCCCCCAATTCGATCGCTAATACCCTGGACAAGGGTATCAAAAACCCCCGCTCCCGTTCCAGGATCGATCGCAATTCGCTTCCCATCTCCTGTGAAACCGAAAAGTTTTCCGCCCTCAAACAACAAGCCCCAAACATTATTGATACCAATGTCACCAATTTTCGTTGCTTGACCTGTGAGAGATACCGCAAACAAACTATCGCTTGTATCTCCTCTCGATGTGGCTAAAAATCGATTGTTCGCAGCGTCAAATACTAAATCCCCACTGCTAGTAAACCCAGGGCCTAAGTTAGCTGCGAAAGATGCTGCCCCGTTACTGGTATTAATTGTATATAAGTTGGAATTGCCAGTCGCATAGAGGACATCATTGGCAAATTCTAGAGCATTAATGTTGACAACACCTGCACCCAGAGCGCCAACATATGAAGTTAAACCCGATACTGGATCGATTTTGAATAACTGAGTGGGCGTAATTCCGAAAATCGTCCCGTCTTTAGAAACAGCGATGTCGGAGAAACTGAAGGTACTAGCAATTTGAGTAAATTTGGCTGACGGATCGATCGTTCCAACTTGTCCCCTTAGTCCGTCGAAGGTCGAAATGAAAGACGAACTGGCCCCTAACTGGCTAGCACTGCGGGTATCCAAACCATAGGACAAGATTCGATCGCCCTTGATCTCTTCCTCCAGAGGCGCGATCGCACTCACATCCACTGCACTACCCAACAACACATCATCTGTCAGTAATTGCATAATCCCATCTCCTCACAAATATAGTTGCGTCAAAACCAGCAAAGCCCGCCTTGCAAGCTTTCCTAGATATCTATCAGGGCGTTTCTCTGCTCTTTATGCAGTTCGCCCTGTTTTTGTAATAAAACTTTACATTGCTCCCAACAGCAGATAAGCTGTATGCCCGATCGCCCGCCAGATGCACCGTCAAACGTAGCTGACAGCCAAACACATCATTTCACAATACTCCACAATCCAGAATCTGTATAGGCTTAACGGCTCACCATTTGGCTCAACATCAAAGGCTCACTTGGCTCATTTGGCTCATTTGGCTCACAAAATCATGTAATATTCTTTACCAAGGCATAATTTCCGTAGAGGAGTCGCAATGGCAGGTTTGCTCAGAGCATCCGAAGAAGGGCTAAAAATCATTGACATGGTAAGACGCAATCTCGGATGGAATAAAACTGAGGATACTTGGTGTGTTGCCGCTTTAGTTTCAACAGCTACCTTAAAGCGGTTTTGGGCGAAAATAGAAATTAGACGAGAGAACTTTATCAATATTTGCAAAGCAGTAGAAATAGAAAACTGGGAATACATTGCTGAAGGCTACAAAATCAAGAAAACAGAGCCACTTTTAGCCGCCGCGATCGCAGATATCCCCCTAGACAGCGAAACCGATCGCACATTTCCCCTCCCAGAAAACTTACCCCCCGTCAGAAATTGGGTACAGCGCACAAAAGAACTCGAAATCTTAAAAACTACGATCGTTAACTCAGATATCACAGCCATCTCAATTGTCGGATTACCCGGAATCGGAAAAACCAGCCTCGTCAGCCAACTAATTCGCCAACTCCACACAAAAAAAACCCCCTTCACCTGCGCCGCTTGGCAATCCTTGCAATCCGCAACAGGCAAAGCACCCCCCTTCGATCGCACAATTGACTCCCTGCTATTCACCCTCTCCAACGGCGACATTACCCCCGCCACCAACGCTCAAAATGACTGCGGCAAAAAAACCGAAAATCTGCTCAAAATCCTCAGAGAAAAACCTTGCTTAATTGTCTTCGATCGCGCTGACACACTTTTGAAAACAAGACAAGCCAAAGCGGCTGGTTATTTCGCAGACGATTGTGCAGAATATGCTTGGTTATTCAAACAACTATTAGAAACAGAACATCAAAGCAAAATTATCTTTACCAGTCGCGAAACCTTAGCCGAATTGCCGCCCACAGTCACCCGCGAAATCCAACTCAACGGATTGGATCGAGATAGCGCAATTTCCCTGTTGCAATCGTTTAATCTGACTGCAAATCCAGAAGAATTAGCCGAAATGGGCGATCGCTATTCAGGACATCCCAAAGCCTTACAACTCATTGCAGCCTTGATTCGAGATGATACCGAGTTTCAGGGAAATGTCGGAATTTTTCTGCACCAGAGAGACTGGTTGCTGATTCGAGATATTGAAAGAGCGATCGATGAAATGATAGCACGTCTGGGCGACGGCGAGCAAACTTGTCTCAGCCGAATTTCTGTCTATCAAACCTCAGAATATCCGCTATCTTTTGCAGGGATTAGCGCTCAAATGCCAGAAGTTAGCAAGTATGAACTTAAAGAAAATATTATTCAGGCACTCAAACGCCGACAATTGCTATATTACGATCGCCATCTCAAATCCTATCACTTGCATCCGCTAGTCCGAGAAAAGGGCGAGTACCTGCTAAATCAAAATCCCGAAAGTTTCCGTACCGCCCACAGCCAAGCTTATAGTTATTATATCAGTATTCCGCTCAAACCGGAATCGGAATGGCAAGATATCGAGGATATTAAGCCCTTAATTAGAGCGCACTATCATGCCTCTCAAGCACAAGATTTAGATGCAGCAAATGCGATTATTTCTGAAGTTTGTGAGTATTTGCGGCAGTGGAATTGTGCAGAGTTAGTATGTGCAAATCTACAGTTGCCATTGTTAAAGGAAGTAAAAAATATTAGCCTTTCAGAGGCGGGCAAGATGCCCACCCCACAAGAAAATTAAACTCTTGTGGAACGGGCATCTTGCCCGTTTTCTTAGTCCGCGAAGGCGGACTTTGTATGTGTAGTCGCGGTTTCAACCGCCCGGTTTCAACCGCCGATTTTATCAACTTCAACTGCTGGAATAAATGCCTCTTTCTTGAAGTTGCTGCATAAAAAACTCTTCCAAAGAAGGCTTAGCCAAATTCATCCCAATTAGCTGCCCTCCCGTCGCGCTCAGACTAGAAATAAACTCCTTCGGTTCGCCCTGCAAATGACCGTACCACAAATCATTATCAACTTCCATATCCGGTATCCATTTTTGCAGGATATTCAAGTGGCCGCCCCTACCTTCAACCCGGTAAGTTTCAGTATTTCCCAGAAGTTCGTCGATCGCACCAATACAGATTAACTCACCGCGAGCCAAAATTGCCACCCGATCGCAAATCTTCTCCACATCCGACAGTACGTGCGAATTAAAAAAAATCGTTTTTCCTTGATTTTTTAGCGATAAAATTATCTCCCGCATCTGATAGCGCCCCATCGGATCTAAACCAGACATCGGCTCATCCAAAAATACCACATCTGGATTGTTAATCAAAGCTTGAGCCATACCTATCCGTTGCAGCATTCCCTTAGAATACTGGCGCAACTGTTTTTTGATTGCCGCCGATTGAGATAGCCCAACTAAGTCCAACAAATGCGGAATTCGCTGCCGCTGAATCGAGGGGGGAATTTCAAACAAGCCCGCCGCAAATTGCAAGAATTCCCAGCCCGTGAGATAATCGTAAAAGTAGGGATTTTCTGGCAAATAGCCGACTCGCCGCTTCACGTTGCGATCGCCCAAAGGCCTCCCCAACAGCAGCCCCGTGCCAGAACTCGGCCGCGCTATCCCCAGCAAAGTCTTCAGCAGCGTAGTTTTTCCCGCTCCATTCTGCCCTAACAACCCGAAAGTTTCCCCCTCAGAAACAGTCAGAGTGCAACTTTTGAGCGATTCTATTTTTTCGTTCATCCAGAAGCCGGTACGGTAGAACTTCCCCAGATTAAATATTTCCACCACTGGGGTAGCTCCGGGCATCTCGGTGGAAGTTGGCGCATCTATAAAAGGTTCCATTTTCGTCATCTAAATAAGTAGCACCTGATTATATTCTATTGCATAAGTTTCGTCATAATTGCTCTTTTTAATGTTAAACTAATCTTAGCTGCACTTAAAATTATCTGAATATGGATCGTTCAAAAATTATTGCTATTATCACCGGCGTGATTTCTATAATGCTAGCACTTGCCTACCTGCTACTCGTCACCATCCTGGACTTCCGAGGCGAAATGCTGCCCGCACCTCAAAGTCAGTTGCCAGTCTCCATGCCACTTCAGCAATTGGCTACTATTAATCTGACTTTGCCAGCACTGACGATTTATCCTCAATTGTGACACAAATAATACAGTTAAAATTCCGCAATTTCGCCAGTTTGTAGGGTGCGTCAGGGCAGAATGTTTTGACTATAAACTAATAATCCCCCCCTGACACACCCTACAATAACTACAGAAATAATCCAACTCTTGTGGGGTGGGCTTCTAGCCCGCCCGAATATGCAATTTAAATGCAGTACAGCTTAATACAAATGAATTGCTTTAATCATGTGATATGCAACTAGCAACTGCGTCAAAGCTAGCGGGTAACTTTGCAAAACTTCGCCAGTTGTGCCGATCAGTTTGCCAATTTCGGGATTGCCTTCGGTAGAACAAAATCCCCGCAGGTGCGGCATTTCGTTGCACAAAATCTTTTCCAGTTCGTTTACTTGCTCGCTGGTAGCGTGGGAGTCTACTTCCAAAACGTCAACCGGTTTGCCCATATCCCGATCGAGTCCCAAGCGAATTGCAGGTTTAAAACTCTCGCTGCCTCGACCTAAAATCTCAGTAAAATCAGGGTGAGGAATTGTCGGTCTGAGCACTAAACGGACGCTCAAATTCGATTCATTGTCCGCTTCTGGCGGGTAAAAACTAACTACAACGTCGGCCGATTTGCGCTGAGGACGAATGAAGTCTTCAGAGTCGGATTCCCGTTTTTTTATTTCTGCAAGCACCTGTTCTTCAGTATAACCGCGCTTCATGATATCGCGCTTAACTTTCCACTGAGTTCGCAACTCTTCGGGAGGAGCCAGATACACTTTTACGTCGTAAGAATCGCGGATTGTTCGGGTTGCGTAACCCAGCAAACCTTCAACTATTACAAATTTGCTGGGCTTGATGTATTCCGGCGGGTCGAATGTACCTGTCGTGTGGTTGTAGATGGGTTTGAGAATTGCTTGTCCGGTACGTAGCAGGCTGAGGTGCTGCTGCATGATGTCGAGGTAATTGCAGTCGGGATGCAATGCTGTGATTCCGATTTCGGCCCGCTGCTTTCTGTCGTAGCGATGATAGTCGTCAGTGCAAATCACAGTGACATTTTCTGGCCCCAATACTTGGGCAATTCCCCGCGTCAGGGTGGTTTTGCCCGCTGCGCTGTCTCCGACAATACCGAGAATAATTGGTCGATCGCTCATTGTTTTTACCCGGACGCACAATAGCAAATTTTGTTGTCAATCTTAAATTTTATCAAAATTGTGTTCGATCCGATCGCTCGGTTTGACTTGATCCCCCCGGAGTCTCCCCCATGTGTAAAATTATTGTAAAATTTCTTAATAAAATTCAACAAAGCATACTCAGGGAACATCTCATTGAATGATCGTAATTACCCAATTCTCAATTCCCTGTTTGCCCAATTCCCTGTTTGGCCCATTACCACTCATCGTTGCGTTTGTTGCTGTAAGTTTCCCAATCGTCGTATTGCGGCGGCTGATACAAGGATTCTGGTTCTATTTGTGGTTCCAATTCCGCTGACATTTCTAATTCTGGTTCCGATTCCTGCTGATAAATGTTCAGAGGTTCGACAACGCGGGCGATCGCATCTTTGACAAATGCTTTGACAAACTCGTCTTTCCGGTTTAACTGAAACTGCCTTTGCACAACTTCGGCGATGCCGCCGTCGCCCCAATCTTGGTCGTGTCGGAAATATTCAATAAAACTTTTGCCGGCAATTCTGGTTAAATAAGCGGCGCTGACTGCTTGAATTGCTTTGCCGAGCACAAACCCAGCTACGCTTAATTGCAGCGCCCTTGAAACTACTTGAATTACGCCTTCAACTATTCCCAAACTTGCTAGGGTTTTTGCTAGAGACAAGGCTAATTCTTTGGCGCGATCGATATTTAATTCGCAGCCGTAAATCTTGGCAATTTCTACTACCATTTGAGCGTTAACTGCTGCTGTCGCTAACAAATCCAAAACTGGCAAAGGCGTTACCGCAATTACTCCGGCTCCGATCCACTGAAATCGCTCTACTGCCTTATCAGCTTGCCGCCTTCTTTGAGCATCAATTAACTTGCGCGCTTGGTCTCCCAAGTGCTGAGATTGCAGCAAAATATTGTCTGCAATTAAGTCTTCGCCTTCGGCTCGCAAAATTGCAGCGATGCGCCGAATTAATGGCATCATATCCGGGTCTGGTTGAAATATTGTGCCACTTTCTAGTACAAATTTTTGCGGGTTGGCGCTAATTGCAACTACATCCATTGCTGATACAAAACCTTTGACTCGCTGCTGCAGCCTAGTGAGAATTTCATCTCTGTCGGTGTCGGGATAAAGGTCAACTTTATTAAAAACCACGATCGACCTTTTGCCAATTTCCGCCAAAGTCCGTAGCGGTTCGTACTCGGATTTTCGTAAATCGCCGTCCAAAACAAATAAGATCAAATCTGCCCTCGCCGCCAACTGCCGAGCCAATTCCTCTCTGTAAGTCCCCGCAACTCCCGCTTCCAAGATACCTGGGGTATCAGTAATTGCTAATTCGCGATCGATTCCTTTCAATTTCAGAGTGTAAGTTTCCCCAACTTCGGTAGTTCCCATCGGCGCGCCCACCTGTCCCGCCATCCGCCCCACCAGCGCATTGACAGCGGAAGTTTTGCCTGCAGAACCGGTGCCGAAAACAACTACTCGAACGCTGCCGCGAGCCATGCTAGCTTCAATTTCGCGAGCTCTCAACAGCAAAGCTTGCCGCGCTACTTCATCTTGAATGCGATCGACTTGTTGCCGAATTGCTTTGAGATTTTCCGAAGCAGCTTCACTTTTTACAACAGGAACCTTCGGAGTAATCGGCCGTTTTCCCTTAACTTTCTGAGGGCGTTGCAGCAGCCTAAAATAGTAAACCAGCGCAAAAATTAGGGTTCCCAAAAGTACAATTATCAGGAAAATCAGCAAATTAGCCAGCAGCGGAGAAGCAGACCACGCAACTTGACTGTAAAGCCCTGTTAAGGAACTCACCAGCCCAATAATCAGCCCCAGGGCGAGGCAGAAAGCAGCAATTAAGGTTAACAGGCGTGGCAAAGGCATGAGGAAAGCGGCAAATAAAAGGCTTGATGGTTTGATTTTTACATTTTCTTAAATCTTCTGATCTATAGTTTAGCAATCACAGCAAGGAGCAAAAATTATGGGACTATTTGACCAAATCTTAAGCGCGATCGACAATCCTAACCAACAAGCAAGTCCCAATCAGTTGGGCAACATTCTCGGTGCGGTAGAGCAGTTGAGCGGCAACCAGGGCATCGATGCGGGTACGACTCAGCTAGCAATGTCGGTTTTGGGCGGACACGTGCGATCGGCATTGCAAGACGTGCGATCGCAGTCAGGAGACGCACAAGCTCAACAACTTGTCAACCAATTTAGCGGCACAAGTCCCAATCCGCAGGCGGTACAGAGTTTGTTCGGAGCCGGCCAACTAACGCAGATAGTGGCCGATATCGCCCAAAGAACCGGTTTAAATAACGCCACAGTGCAAGCGATGATACCTGTTTTGGTGCCACTCGTACTGAATTTGCTACAAACCGGCACCAACGCTCAAAATCCTGCCCAGGGCGGAAATCCCGTTTTGAATACGTTTTTAGATGCAGATGGAGACGGTGATGTAGATATTACTGACGCAATGTCGATGGCAAGCCGCTTTTTGAATCAGCGCAGTTAATTTGGGAATTTTGTAACCGCAGATATCAGCGGATGGACACAGATGAACGCAAATAGGATTTTATCTGCGTTCATCTGCGTTGATCTGCCTTCATCTGCGGTTACAAAAATTTCTACTTTAACCCAAACCTAAATCAGTCACAGCACCCACACTGCTAGAAGAAACCAACTTAGCGTATTTAGCCAAAACGCCTCTAGTATAGCGAGGTTTAGGAGGCTGCCAAAGAGCGCGCCGCTGCTCCAATTCTGCATCAGAAACATTGAGCTGCAACAAGCGATTTTGAGCATCAATTGTAATCGAATCGCCCTCTTTTACCAGAGCAATTGTGCCGCCAACTTGCGCTTCGGGTGCAACGTGACCGACAACCCTGCCGTAGCTTCCGCCAGAGAAGCGGCCGTCAGTAATTAAGCCGACAGAATCGCTTAAACCTGCACCAATTATTGCCGAAGTTGGTGCTAACATTTCGCGCATTCCCGGCCCGCCTTTGGGCCCTTCGTAGCGGATGACAATCACATCTCCGGCTTTGATTTTTCCAGCCAAAATTGCAGCCAAACAATTTTCTTCCGATTCAAATACCCGCGCTGGGCCGGTAATTTTTGGTGTTTTAACACCTGTAATTTTAGCAACGGCTCCTTCTGTTGCCAAATTTCCCCTGAGAATTGCTAAATGTCCTTGGGCGTACATCGGGTTATTCCAAGGGCGGATGACATCTTGGTCAGCGCGCGGTTCGGCGGGAATATCTGCTAACACTTCAGCAATAGTTTGGCCGGTAATTGTCAGCGCATCGCCGTGTAGCAAGCCGCGTTCCAAAAGCATTTTCATGACTTGCGGAATGCCGCCGGCTTTGTGCAAATCGACGGCTACGTATTTGCCGCTTGGTTTGAGGTCGCACAAGACTGGCACTTTGGCTCGAATTGTTTCAAAATCGTCGAGGCACAGTTCAACGCCGATCGTATTTGAAATCGCCAATAAATGCAGCACAGCGTTGGTTGAACCGCCGATCGCCATAATTACCGCGATCGCATTTTCAAAGGCCTTGCGTGTCAAAATTTGGCTCGGTAACAACTGTTTCCGAACCGCTTCCACCAAAACTTTGGCAGATTCCTCAGCGCTATCAGCTTTTTCGGCATCCTCAGCAGCCATTGTCGAAGAATAGGGCA
Organism: Microcoleus sp. N9_A2; assembly: GCF_036701775.1. Taxonomy (NCBI): domain Bacteria; kingdom Bacillati; phylum Cyanobacteriota; class Cyanophyceae; order Oscillatoriales; family Microcoleaceae; genus Microcoleus; species Microcoleus sp. N9_A2. The sequence continues at coordinate 287,109 of NZ_JAUBRH010000001.1, forward strand.
AACTCATGCCCATCACTTCAAAAGCGCTGGACATTGTATTTGCTGTGTACATTCCGCCGCAGGAGCCCGCACCCGGACAAGCTTTTTTTTCCACTGCGGTGAGTTCTGCTTCCTCAATTTTGCCGGCGCTGAATTGACCGACTGCTTCAAAAACGCTGACAACGGTTAAATCTTGTCCGTTGTGGTATCCCGGTTTGATCGTGCCACCGTAGACAAAAATAGCAGGAATGTTCATGCGGGCGATCGCAATCATTGCCCCCGGCATATTCTTATCGCAACCGCCCACAGCCAGCACCCCGTCCATACTTTGGCCGTTGCAAACAGTTTCAATCGAATCTGCAATCACATCTCTCGAAACCAGGGAATATTTCATCCCTTCAGTTGCCATCGAGATCCCGTCGCTGATAGTAATCGTACCGAACATCTGTGGCATCCCGCCGGCTTCTTTTGCACCCGCAACAGCCCGCAAAGCGAGCTCGTTCAATCCCATATTGCAGGGCGTAATCGTGCTGTACCCGTTGGCAATGCCCACAATGGGCTTAGTGAAATCGCCGTCGCCAAAACCGACGGCCCGCAGCATGGCTCGATTGGGCGCGCGCTGCACGCCCCCAGTCACAGCTTGGCTTCTCAAATTTTCAGGCATTTTAAAATTTCCTTTCTCTGTTGATAGTTGACAGTTGACAGTTAACAGTTGTCAGTTGTCAACTGCCAGCTCGCCCAAAAACGGATACAAGTTTCCGATAATCGTCGTGGTGAGCCCATAATTTTAGACCAAAGTTCCGGCTCCCAGATGAATCTGTGGAGCAAATCTAAAATCTAAAATCTAAAATCGACTGACTGAGTGCCCAGTCCCGAGAGTTTTACCCTATTGTTGATTTTCTCAGAAGCGTTGATATTTGTCAGGCCCTTTAGGAGCGAGTAGCACAGCATTGCCAGGAAAGCAATGCAAAGATTCTACAGATAGTACAGCGTGCAGAGTGAATACCGTAGTTATCTGGGATGATGTGGTAACACCCATCACTCTAACGTTTAAAAAAAATTGCGAGGCGAATGACATGGAGGCCGATCGAATTCTGAGGCAATATGCGGCCGGAGAAAGAAATTTTCGAGAGATTAACCTCGTCGGGGCCGACTTAAAAGGGGTAAACCTCAGCGAGGCTAACTTTACCAGATCGAATTTCCAAGACGCAAACCTCAAAGGCGCTAACCTGACGGGAGCGAACTTGCGCGAGGTGAAATTGGCAGGGGTGGACTTGACGGAAGCCAACCTCACCGAAGCAAATCTCATCGGTACCGATTTGAGCCGCGCCAATCTCAGCGGGGCTAACCTGATGGGAGCCAACCTGCGCGGCTCAATGGCCAGAGAAGTCAACATGACCAAGGCTAATTTGACCGAAGCTAATTTGACCGAAGCCAACTTTACTGAAGCGAATTTGTTTGCGGCCAACTTAACCGACGCTAGCATGATTCGCATTAATTTGATGAAGGCAAATTTGAGTTGGTCAACTCTCAAAGCGGTAAACCTGACAAATGCCATCCTCAGCGAGTCGCTTTTAGAAAGAGCTAACCTGAATCAGGCAATTCTCAGCGGGGCGATGCTCAGCGGGGCTAACCTGACTGGTGCAGACTTGCGCCAAGTAACGATGGTGGGAGCTAATCTGAGCGAAGCTAATCTGAGCAATGCTAATTTGAGGGTTGCTAATGTGAGTTGGTCAACGCTAGCAAAAGCTAATTTGAGCGGTGCTAATTTGTACCGGGCCAAGCTGTGCTGGTCTAATTTTAGCGGGGCTGTTTTGTTGGAAGCGGTTTTGATTGATGCTAATCTCAATCGAACTAACTTCCGCGATGCAGATTTGAGGCGGGCAATTATGCCCGACGGCACGACTAATGACAGTTGACAGTTGACAGTTGACAGTTGACTAATATCATGTCCGGTTGAATAGTTATCATACTTTTGTCCGATCATGCCCAATGCCCAATGCCCACCCTTCGACTTCGCGAGCGGGCAAGATGCCCTATCCCCTGTTTGGCCAATGCCCTATGCCCGTAGAGGTTTTATTACCAATTAACCGGACTTGATATAATGACTGTCAGTGAATTATTGATTCTGGTTGCGGCGGGAATTTTTGCCGGAATTCTAGCTGGATTTTTGGGTATTGGCGGCGGTACGGTGCTCGTGCCTTTGTTGGTGGCTCTCAATTATGCTCCCGTGCAAGCGGTTGCTACTAGCGGTTTGTCGATCGTCATTACAGCTATTTCTGGCAGCATCCAGAATTGGCGCATGGGCTACCTCAGCTTGAGCCAAGTCGCAGGCATCGGATTTCCCGCCGTCATTACAGCACAAATCGGTGCTTATTTGGCGGGGATATTTCCGCCTTACTTGCTGTTACTTACTTTTGGGTTGTTGCTGTGGCTGAATATTTATTTGATTGAAGTTCGCAAGCGCCTGACAGCTAAGAAGAAACCGGAACTAGAACAAGGGGAACTGGGAGGACAAGCGGGACAACGAGAAAATGCTCAATTACCAATTACCAATCACGAATTACCCAATAATTCAAATATTTTATTCAATCCAACTTTTGCTAAAATTGCTACCGGCAGTGCGGCAGGTTTATTAGCGGGTTTGTTCGGCGTAGGCGGCGGCGTAATTATGGTTCCCCTGCAAATTTTGCTGTTAGGAGAAAGCATTAAAACCGCAATTCAAACCAGCTTGGGCGTCATCGTCATCACTGCTATTTCGGCGACGGCTGGACACGCGGCGCGCGGGAATGTTTTGTGGGTTGTGGGGTTGATTCTGGGCGGCGGCGGTTTGTTGGGCGCGCAGGTGAGCACGCGGTTTTTGCCGAGATTGCCCGATCGCACTATTAGTTTAGCTTTTCGATCGCTCTTGGCAGTATTATCGCTCTATGTTTTCTGGCAAGCTTGGCAAAAATTTAGCAATGGGTAATTGGTAATGGGTAAGGTGCGCGGCAGAAGAGCCCCCTACGAAAAAATCCGGGAAGGTGCCCGCGCTGCACCCTACGAAAAACGAATAAGTAAGACTAATTTGTTGATAGTTTCTTCACGGCGCGAGTCAGACGCTGCAAATAAGGCTTGACAATTTCTTGATTTTGCCTCTGCAACTCGGAAACTTGCTGCTGCAAATGCTGAATCTCGGTTTGCAACATCCCTGTGTCTATTGTGGGTCGATCGAGCAAATCCTGCAATTGCTTCAGAGAACCTTGGATTTCATTCAAGTCTACTTCAGTCGATCGCTCCTGTAACTGAGCCGTAATAGTTTTAACTTCAGTTAACTTTTCGCCCATCAATAAAAATCGGACGTTGACATTTTCCCAATCATGCTCTCTGAGGGCGCTAGTTTCCAAAATGCGGAGTTTTTGCTGCAAATCCGACAGTTGCGTGTGGAAATCCTGAGAATCTGCCGGCAGCGCCTGGGCTTGGCGTTCGAGAGAGGCTACGGCAGCTTGTACCTCGGCGATGACGCCGGATTCCAAACCGAGGAGTTTCTGCTGCAAGTCGGAGACGGCGGTGTAGAGCTCCGCAGGTTCTCCAGGTAGTATCTGAACTTGGTGCGAGCGACGTTCTACTGCGGCCTGTACGTCCGTAATCGCAGAATTTGCCTTGTATTGCATTTGTTGCTCGAAACGCTGGCGATTGGCGAGATTCAGCGAGAGTGCTGCGGTTAAGGGGGCGGCAGCGTAGAGAATTTGGCCCGACAATACAGCAGCAATCGTGCCCATCGCTGAACCAGCAACAGAGGCGTATTCTACCAATTCTAGCCAGTCCGGCTGGTTCGGGGCACTTCTCAAAGCTGGGAATGATGCTTTTTCAATCTTCTGCATAGCCTTTTAGTCGTAGTCGGATAGATGGCGATACGGACATGATAAAAGCGATCGGCAAATAAATCAGGGCTATTTGTCAAATTTTCGGGATTGTGGTATTTTTATTGACCTCCTGCCGAATACCTTCTGCCTTCAAAACCGTCAATCTCAGGTAAAATTCAGAATTAAGTCGATCGCTCAACAGTTAACCAATAACCGTTCACCGCCGTCTGTCAGGAGTATACAGAAAATGGGTCTCAAGATTATTGAAAGCTACGATAGCAGTTTTGTCCTCGAACCCGATGCTAAAACTGCACTGTTCGGTTTATTAACCGGTGAAAGCTTTCTCCAACAAGTAGCGCTACAATTGCAATGCTCGCGCATTGAGTTTGCCGAGTTACTTTTTCAGCCAGTCCCTTACAGCAGCGAGACGCCGAAGGGAATGCCTGCGGAATTTGAAAAGTATCACGAATCGAGCGATTTTGCGATCGTCAACGTCCCGCCTAATTTCATGTTCCAAGCCAAAATATTTAAACCCAGCCGCCTCTGTGCCGTTTATCGAGTTTTTAAGAGTTAGGTAAAGGCTGGTTAATCTGTGGTTTAATCTAAAATCTAAAATCTAAAATCTAAAATCGGATGACAGAAGACATTCAATCTCTCGCCAGCTTAGAATTCATTCCATACATAGACTCCGAGGGGAAATTGCCCGATTTTGTCCAGGGAAAAATCGGCGTTTACGCAATTTTTGACAGCGAGAAAGTCCTGCAATTTGTCGGCTATTCTCGCGACATTTACCTCAGCCTTAAACAGCATTTGGTACGCCAAACCCAGTATTGCTACTGGCTGAAAGTCCAAACTATTGACAAGCCCAGCCGCACTATCCTGGAAAGCATTAGAGAAAGTTGGATTGCCGAAAACGGTTCCCAACCCCAGGGTAACGGTGCCGATGCTGCCAAGTGGAACGATCCCATCGACACCAAAACTGTGATGACTGCCCAAGAAACAGCAAATTATGAAGGTATTTTCGCCGATGAAATTGCCAAAGATAAATTGTTGAAAAATGTAGCGCGGCGGGTGGAAAATGAAATTTTCTCGCTCCTCAAATCTCGCGGTGTAACTGAAGAAATTCGGTTTAATCCCAAGCTGAAAACTAGCGGATTGCTGGATTTAAAGTAACTGCGATATCAGGTTAATCCCCCACAATCAACCCTGTTTGTAGTGAGGACTTCAGTTTTCTCTCTAAGGACTAAAGTCCTCACTTCAAACTTATAACATTTTAAGATTTATAGCAACCGCCACAGCGGGCGCGGACATAAATAACCTCATGAATAGAGCCGATACCCGTCAAGCATAAATGGTTTGATTCCCGTACTGTCAACTGTCAACTGTCAACTGTCAACTGTCAACTGTCAACTGTCAACTGTCAACTGTCAACTGTCAACTGTCA